>DATGDO010000139.1:0-11393 GCA_035310805.1 Solirubrobacterales bacterium | reverse complement strand
GACGACTCATCGAACTCCGCTCGGGCGACCTCGGTCCCGAGCCGGAGATGGGGCCCGATGCCGTGCTTCTCGACGCAGCGCTCCAGGTATTCGAGGATCTCCGCCTGCGGCGAGTAGCGCCGGGTCCAGTCCGGGTTCGGCTCGAACGAGAACGAGTAGAGATGCGAGGGCACGTCGCAGGCCACGCCCGGATAGGTGTTGTCCCGCCAGACCCCGCCGATCCTCTCCGACTTCTCGAAGATCGTGAATGCGTCGAGGCCGGACTTCTTCAGGGTGATGCCGAGCCCGATACCGCCGAAGCCGGCCCCGATGATCGCGACCCTCGGCGGAGCGGCCGGCCGTCCATTGCGGGAGCCGTGGCTCGACGCGGCGGCGCCGCGGGCCTCCAGCGGACGCCCGGCCCAGAGGGCGTCGAGCGCCGCGCCGAGATCCGCGATCGCGTCGTCCGCCGTCCGCAGCAGCCCCGCGGCGAGCTGGAAGTCGTGCCACATGCCCTCGAAGCGGGCGTAGCCCACCTCCACCCCGGCGGCCCGAGCCCGCTCGGCGAGCAGATCGGAGTCGCTCAGCAGGATGTCGTGGGCGCCGACCTGAATGTAGGTCGGTGGCAGGCCGCGGAGGGTTGCGTGCACCGGCGAGAGCTCCGGATCGCGCGGATCCGCGTCCCCGCGGTAGAGCTCGCCGCCGTGGACCGTCCAGGGGCGCAGCAGCCCGGCGTCCCGGCGAGCGTTCGCGCTCGTCGACGAACCCGAGCAAGTCAGGTCGAGCCAGCCGTTCAGGATCGCGATCCCGGCGGGGAGCGGCTCCCCGGCGTCGCGCAGCCGGGTGGCCAGCGCCACCGCCAGCCCGCCGCCGGCGGAGTCCCCCGTGACCACGATCGACTTCGGATCGATTCCGGAGGCGAGCAGGTCGCGGTAGGCGGCGAGGGCGTCCTCGAGGGCGGCGGGATGCTTGTGCTCGGGGCCGAGGCGGTAGTCGAGCAGGTGCACGGGGGCGTTGCCGGCCAGCGCGATCTGTGCGGCCAGGCCGCGGTGGGTGCGCCGCGAGCCGATCAGGTAGGCCCCGCCGTGCAGATAGAGGACGGCCCGCGAGGTGTCCGCCCCCTGCGTCGCGATCCGGTCGCACGGCACACCGCCGAGGGAACCGGGAACGATTGCGGTTCCCGGAGGGATGCGGGTGATCCGCGAGGCGGCCTCGGTCCAGGCGCGCTGTGCCCGGATCGGGATCCAGGGGTGCTGGACGGAGCGCTGGAGCACGCGGGTCAGCGTCTTGACCAGCGTCCGAGGCAGATAGAGGCTCACGAGAAGAGGAGAATAGGGTTCCGGCATGGCCTCCCACGAGACGATCGATCTCACCAGGGGCGGGCAGGCCGCGCGCATCCTGCTCAACCGACCAGAGGCGCTGAACGCCTGGAACGAGCAGTTCGGCAGGGACCTGCTGGACGCCGTCACCACCCTCTCCTCGGACGACTCGATTCGGGCGGTGCTGGTCACAGGTGCCGGACGCGGGTTCTCCTCCGGAGCCGACCTGAAGGAGCAGCGCTCGACCGCCGACGGCCTCCCCGACCTGAGCGCGAGGCTCAAGGAGATCTACCACCCGATCATCAGCGAGCTCCGTGAGATGCCCAAGCCGGTGGTGGCAGCGGTCAACGGTCCCGCCGTCGGGATCGGCTGCTCCCTGGCTCTCGCCGCCGACCTGATCGTGGCGGCCGAGTCCGCCTACTTCCTGCTCGCCTTCGTCAACATCGGCCTCGTCCCGGACGGCGGCTCCACCGCCTTCCTCCCCGCCCGCGTCGGCTACGCGCGCGCCGCGGAGATGGCGATGCTGGGTGAGCGCGTTCCGGCCCAGCAGGCTCTCAACTGGGGCCTGGTCAACCAGGTCGTCCCGGACGACGAGCTCGAGTCCGTCTCCGGCGCGCTGCTCGAGCGCCTTGCCGCGGGCCCGACCGCCTCCTACGCGGGCTCGAAGCGGCTGCTCAACCGCCGCGTGTACGCGGACCTCGCGGGGCAGCTGGAGGCCGAGGCGGACACCCAGCGCGACCAGGGAGGGAGCAAGGACTTCATCGAGGGCGTGCTCGCCTTCGTCGAGAGGCGGCCGCCGAACTTCACCGGCACCTAGCCCGAATCTAAGCTGCAGTCCGATGCTCTTCCGTCAGATCGTCCACGAGGACCTGGGCTGCGCCTCCTATCTGATCGGCGACAGCGACGCGGGCGTGGCCGCGGTCGTCGACCCCCGCTGGGAGATCGACGTCTACCTCGAGCTCAGCCGCCTGCACGGCGTGCGGATCGAGCACGTCCTCGAGACCCACAACCACGCCGATCACGTCTCCGGCCATGGGCGGCTGGCCAGCGCGACGGGCGCGACCATCCACGTCCACTCCCTGGCCGAGGTGGACTACCCACACGAGGCGTTCGAGGACGGATGGCGGCTGGAGATCGGCGATCTGGAGATCGAGGCCGTCCACACCCCCGGCCACCGCCCCGAGCACACCAGCTTCCTGCTCCGGGACCGGGCCCGCAGCGACGATCCCTGGGCGGTCCTGACGGGGGACTCGCTCTTCGTGGGCGACGTCGCCAGACCCGACCTGGCCGTCGAGCCGCGCGAGGGCGCGGCCGGGATCTTCCGCTCCCTGCACGACCGGCTGATGCCGCTCGCCGATCAGGTCGAGGTCTGGCCGGGCCACCTCGGCGGCTCCGCCTGCGGCAGCGCGGGGATCGACGAGAAGGCCTCCTCGACGATCGGCTTCGAGCGCGACCACAACCGGGCCCTCCGCTTCGACCAGGAGGCCGAGTTCGTCGAGGACGCGGTCGACACGCTCGCGGACCCGCCGCCCAACGTCGAGCACATCGTTGGGCTCAACCGGGGCCCGCTCCTGGAGCGGCTCGGCGCTCCGGTGCCGATGCCGCCGCGCGAAGTCGAGGCCGCCGTCGGCGACGGCGCGATGGTGGTGGACGCCAGGACCAACGCTCAGTTCGACGAGGCCCACATCCCCGGCGCGATCAGCGCCTCCTCGTACGAGACCGGCTTCGCGACCAAGGTCGCGAGCGTCCTCGACCCCGAGACCCGCGTGATCGTCGTCGCCGGCTCGGAGGGCTACGAGCTCGAGGCGGCCGAGCTCCTGGCCTGCGTCGGGATGCGGACGGTCGGCTACCTGGAGGGCGGGATGACCGCCTGGAGAGCGGAGGACCGCGACGTGCAGACGATCGAGCTGATCGACACCGACGACCTGGCGAGACGCATGGAGGGCGAGGAGCTGCTCGTCCTCGACGTCAGGGACGACGACGAGTTCGCCGATCAGCACATCCCCGGCTCCGTTCACATCCCGTACGCGCATCTGCCCGAGCGGCTCGACGAGCTGCCGCGCGACGCCGCCATCGCGGCGATCTGCAGCGCCGGCAAGCGCAGCGGGCTGGCCGCCTCGATCCTCCAGCGCGAGGGCTTCGAGCGGGTCCTGCACGTCGCCGACGGCGGCGTCGGCAGCTGGCGCCGCAGCGGTCATCCGGTGGAGCGCTAGCGGGCGGACTTGCCGGGGCACTGCGTTGCATCCGCGCAACTTCCGCCTAGCCGCGGGGTTCTGAGCGATCCATGAAGCGGCTCGCCTTCCTGATCTCGCTGATCTCCGTGCTCGCGGCGCTCGTGCTCGTACCGAGCGCCTTCGGGATCAAGGCCGGCTTCAACATCGCGACCAAGCGCCTCGAGGGCGCCTACAAGATCGCCCTCTTCGAGCGCCGCTTCAACCCGAAAGGCTGCTATCCGGCCCCGAAGAAGCTCGCCCGGGCAATCCACCGCTCCACCCACCGCAAGGTCGGCGTCGCCCCGAACTCGAAGCACCTCGGCAACCTGAACCAGGTCTACGTGCTGAAGCAGGGAACGAGCTGCGAGTACCTGCGCATGGCGCTGCGGGCGGTCGGCGGGATCTACGTCCTCGACTCCAAGCAGGGCACCGTCAGGCTCCAGGGGCACAGGGGCGCGGCGACGCCGGGGCTCGCGCGGCCGCTCACCAACCTCACGCTCGCCACCAAGACCTTCCGGGTGAGGAAGCCCGACACGGCTCCGCGCCTTCAGACCATCTGCCCCGGCGGGAAGTTCCCGGTCGGCGGCGGCATGACCACCAGCCCGCCCACCAGCGCCGACGGCGAGGGCATCTATCCCCATTCCTACGAGCGGCTCGGCGCCCAGCTGGGCTACCACATCAGCGTCGTCTTCCTCGATCCGAGCCGGGACAGCACCACCCCCCGCAACGTCACCGTCCAGGCCCTCTGCGGGTTCGGCGTGATCCCGGCGACCCCGACACCGCACAAGACGGTCTACCTGCGGCCCGGCCAGACCAAGACCGTGACCGCGCGCTGCCCCTCCGGCCAGTTTCTCGTCTCGGGCGGCTTCCAGCGCACCGACTTCCGCAGCGACGGCGGCGACTACGTCACCGAGTCGAAGGCGACCGGCTCGAGGGCCTGGACGGTCAGCGGCCACGCCTACGGCATCGGCTCGGGCGAGCTCACCGCGATCGCCTACTGCGCCCGGATGAAGCAGCCGATCCTCACCGAGGTCGCCTCCTCCCCGGCCCCGGTGGCGTCGGGCGATTCCGCGAGCACGACCACGCCGGCGTGCCCGGCGGGCAAGCGACTCGCCAGCGGCGGGTTCAGCACGAACGGCTCGACCAACGCCCTGTTCGCTCAGGGCACAATCAACCCGAACGGCACCTTCTCCGTCTCGGCCTATGGGTTCTTCGGCGCGGCCCCGCAGCTGACCGCGTACGGCTACTGCCTGCCGGCCAGGTCCTAGCGGCCACCAGACCGCTCCATTTCGGAGCGGAGGGCGAAGCCCGAGACGACCTATGTGGGCCGGCCGCTCGTGGCCGCGACCTGATGGGGAAGCCCGACCTCTTCCCCGTGCCCGAAGCGGACGTCCGGCAGGATGCGATGCGCCCAGCGGGGCAGGTACCAGGCCCGCGGACCGAGCAGCCTGAGCAAGACGGGCATCAGCAGCAGCCGGATCAGCATCGCGTCGAGCAGCACCGCGATCCCCAGGATCAGGCCCATCTCCTTGGGTGGCAGGGGCCCGGAGAGCGCGAAGGTGAAGAAGACGGCGACCATGACCGCGCCCGCCGCGAAGATCACGCGCCCGGAGTGGGCGACGCCGCCGACCATCGCCTCCTTGGCGTCGTGGCTGCGATCCCAGTGCTCCTTGGCCGAGGAGAGCAGGAACACCGTGTAGTCCATCGAGATCGCGAAGATCATCGCGAAGAAGAAGACCGGGGCCCACGCATCGAGGAAGCCCTGGGACTCGAAGCCGAGCAGGGAGTGCAGCGCGCCATCCTGGAAGATCCACTTCGCCACGCCGAAGGCGGCGCCCGTGGCGAGCAGGTTGGTGGCGACCCCGACCGCGGCGATCAGCGGGGCCTGCAACGCGACCAGCAGCAGAACGAAGCCGAGGGCGAGGACGACGCCGATCACCAGCGGCGTCTTCGCCGAGAGCTCGGCCTGCAGGTCGTGATTCTCAGCGATGGCTCCGCCGACCAGCGCGCCGGAGGGGAGATCCGCCCGCAGACGGTCAATCGTCGCGCCGACCTCCGGGCTGGAGGGGTCCTGCTTCGGGATCGCCTGGATCAGCGCCAATCCACCCGAACGCTCGGCGGGCATGACCTGGGCGATGCCCGGGTCGCTCTGGGCGGTCGCCGCGGTGGTAGCCGCGGCGCCGGCCGGGGCCACGAGCTGGAGCGGCCCGGTCGCCCCGGGGCCGAAGGCGGCCTGCACCTGCTGGTAGCCGATCCGGGATGAGTCACCCGACGGCACCACCTTGATGGAGGGCATCGCGGTCTTCAGCTGGGTGACCGGGATGACGAGCAGGACCAGGGCTGCAACCGTCGGAATGCCGTAGCGGTATGGATGACGCCAGAGCCGCTCGCCCCAGGCTGCGAAGCGGGGCGAGCGGTGCTCGCCGGAGTGAGCCCAGGGCAGGGAGAGCTTGTCGACTCTGGGGCCGAGCTTGGCCAGGACGGCGGGCAGCAGGGTCAGGGTCGCCGCGAGCACGAAGACGACCGCCAGCATGATCCCCAGGCTGACCGAGCGGAAGGCGGGACTCTGCACCAGCATCACGGCGCTCAGCGAGATCAGCACCGTGATGGCGGAGAAGACGACCGCCTTCCCGGCCGTGTCCATAGTCTGGGCGACGGCCTCCTCCGGCCCCAGCCGGGACCCGAAGAACGCCCCGCGGAAGCGATGGACGACGAAGAGCGCGTAGTCGATCCCGAGCGCGAGCGCGAACATCAGCGCGAAGTTCATCGCCCAGATCGAGATCGGCAGGACCTGCGTGCCGAGGTAGAGCGAGCCGGCCGCGGCGACCAGGCCGATCATCGTCAGCATCAGCGGCAGGCCCGCCGCAACCAGGGAGCCGAAGGCGATCAACATGATCGCCAGGGTCACCGGCCAGGAGATCACCTCGGAGCGCAGCATCGCGTTCTTGTTGGCGACGTTGAAGTCGGACCACATGCCGGGGGCGCCGGTGAGGTGCACCTGGACGCCGTTCGAGCTCAACCCGGACAGCGGGCCCTTGAGGCGTTCGGCGGCAGCAACCATCGCATTCGAGTCGCGGCGGGCGCCGGCCTGGACGATCGCAGTGTGGCCGTCGGGCGAGACCGAGGCGCCGGGCCGGGGCGGCACCACCGTGCGAACGGCGCGATCGGCGCGCAGCTTGCGCTCGACGGCGGCGACGGCGGCGTCGAAGCTCGGGTCTCCGACCTGGCCGCCGGGCGAGTGCACCACCACCATCAGGCCGTAGCTCGAGAGTCCGTTGAAGTTGCGGTCGATCAGGTGGCGCGCCTGCACCGACTGCGATCCGCTCGCCTCCCAGCCGGCGCCGGAGAGCGCCTTCTCGGCCCTCGGGGCGAGAAAGCCGAGACCGAGGGCGATCACCGCCCAGCCGATCACCACGACGCGGAAGTGCGTCGCCGTGTACCGCCCCAGCCTCCCGATCGGGCCGACCTCAGCCATGAGTCCGCGGATAGACGACCGAGCGAAGCCCGCAGGCGCGACCGAGCATCAGCGACGCCGGGCAGGCCCCGACGAGCACGTAGAGCCAGAGGTTGACACCGACGAACGCCGTCAAGATCAGGAACCAGGCTGAGACGAGCACGCTCAGCGCCACGCTGAGCAGCACCATCGTCCCGGCGAGAGCGAAGAGCACGCGCTCGAGAGGCCAGCGGCGTCGCGGTTCCTGCAGGTCGAAGTCGTGCATGTCAGCTTCCTCCTTCCAGCAGGGAGTCGAGTTCGTCGAGCTCACGGCGCACGCCGTCGCAGACGTCGTCGCAGAGCGAGAAGACCACGGGGTCGGCAATCGAGTAGATGGAGAAGTTGCCCTGCTTTCGGCGCCTGACGATGCCGGAGCGCAGCAGGACCCCGAGGTGCTGGGAGACGTTCTGCTGCGAGGCGCCGGTGGCCTCCCGGAGATCGCTGACGCTCGCCTCGCCGTCGCGAAGCCTCTCGACCAGCCGGATGCGCATCGGCTCGCCGAGTACCCGGAAACGCTCGGCAACCCGTTCCACCAACGCGTCCGGAAGCGGGCTTGGAATCGTCGTCCTGATCGCCATGGAACAAGACAATAGCACAACTGGTTAGTTGTGTAGTGGTCTGCTCCCTAGTACCCAGAGGGATGCCGGGCGACGAAGCTCGAGGCGTCGTCGCGCATCACGGTGCTCCAGCGGGGGCCACTCCCTCCACCAGGCCCGCCCGTGTCCCAGCGCAGGCCGGCGATGTAGGCCCAGGCGTGCCCGCTGTTGGCGAAGACCGTGATCCAGTTGCCGCCGCCCGGCACCCCCCAGACCTCGAGGCCGGTGGAGTCGAGCGGGCTCGACAGGAACCCTCCGCCGTGGAGGGCGAAGCTGACCGCGCCCGAGCAGTCGTAGCCGCTGGCGTTGAACGAGCCGTGTCCGCCGCCCCAGACGTAGGGAAGGTCATCGATCTGGTTGGCGGCCTCGATCACTCCGCGGACGGCGAGCGGCGCGTTCGACGGCGGGATCGCGTCCCCGTTGGAGCCCAGCGTCGCCCGGCCCGTCGGCGCCGGGATGTTGGAGAGATCCGTCTGGATCTGGTGCTCCTTGCGGAGCAGCGCGGCGAGGACGCTCTGCCGCGCGTTGCGCGCGGCAACCAGCCGCGACTGCTGCGCCTGGATCTGGGCTTGCTCGCCGGCGATCTGGCGCTCCTTGATCGCGACCGCGTCGCGGGCGGCCTGAATCCGGTCGTGGGTCACCTGCAGCTGGGCGACGAGCGCGGTGATCTGATCGCGGAGGCCCCGGACCCGTGCGACCACCTGGTCGTCGTAGTTCTGGATGTGGTCGATGTACTCGGTGCGGGTGACGAGATCCGACCAGCTCGTCGAGTGCATCACCACCGCGGTCATGTCGGGGTCGTTGGACTTGTAGATGTCGACCAACAGCTGCTCGAGCGCGGCGACGGCTTCCTTCAGCTTCGCCCTCACCCGGGCCAGCTCGGCCTTCTGGGCGTTGAGCTCGGCCGTCGCCTTGGCGAGCTCGGCCTGCTTCACGCTGAGCTCGTGCTGAGCGGCGGCCTGCTCCTGGCGCAGCTGCGACTCGCGCCCGATCAGCTGGTCGACCCGCGCGTTCATCGCATCGATCTGGGAGCGGAGCGGCCCCTCGTTCGACTGGATGCGGCTGAGCTCGTCCTGCTTCTGGGCGATCTTGGACGCCGGATCGCCGATCGCGCTCTGGCCGAGCAGCGCCCAGATCACGAGCGTGACCAGCACCATCGCCGACAGCACTGCGGCTCGCCCGCGACGGGTGGTCCTGGTGCGCCTGTTGGAGCAGGGAATCGGCATCGGCAGTGCGCAGCCGAGCTGGGCCGCCGGCGGCAGTTGGCCAGGCTAACCCCTCGCTGCCGAAATGTCTGCGGTTGCTAACAGGGATGCAAGATCCGTTGCGGAACCCGTACCCGGGAGTGCCCCGCGGCGGGCCCGTGCCGGCTGGGCCGGAGATCTACGATCGGTGAATGGCCGAGCGGTTCTGCGACGTCGGACGGGGCGTGACCCTCTGCTACGAGCCGTTCGGGGACTCGGGAGACGCCCCCATTCTCCTGGTCATGGGCCTGGCGACCCAGATGATCGCCTGGCACGAGGACTTCTGCGAAGCGCTCGCGGACCGCGGCTTCTACGTGGTCCGGTACGACAACCGCGACAGCGGGCGCTCCACCCACTTCGACTTCCCGCCTCCGACGCTCCGACAGCTGATGCGCCGCAGGCCCAGCCCCGCGCAGTACACGCTCTCCGACATGGCGCAGGACGCGGCCGATCTGATGCGCGGGCTCGGCATCGCACCGGCTCACGTGGTCGGCGCCTCGATGGGCGGCATGATCGCGCAGCTGCTCGCCGTCGAACATCCGGATGTGGTTCGGTCGCTGACCTCGCTGATGTCGACGACGGGCAGCCGCCGGCACGGCCAGCCCGCCCTCTCGGTCTATCCGTACCTGCTGAGCCGCCCGCCTCATGACCGGGACGGCTACGTCCGGCGCTCGGCGGAGATCTTCGGGCTGATCGGGTCAACCGGCTTCCCGCGGGACGAGCAGATGATCCGTGAACGCGCCGCGCGCAGCTTCGATCGCGGCTATGACGTCCGAGCCGGGGGCCGTCAGCTGGGGGCGATCGTCGCCTCCGGCAATCGCGAGCGCGCCCTGAGCAGGATCACGGCCCCGACCTTGGTCGTTCACGGGACGGTGGACAAGATGATCAGGCCATCCGGAGGAAGGGCAACGGCGAAGGCGATCCCGGGAGCCAGGCTGATGATGATCGAGGGCATGGGCCACGACCTGCCCAGGGCGGCCTGGCCGCAGCTGATCGATGCGATCGCCGAACATGCTCGTGCCGCCGACGGCTTGCGCGGTCGCGCGGAGGCCGCGATCCGCCCGGGCAACTAGGCCGCCATGGCGAGCGACGGGCGACGCGCACGGCGCCGCGCTCAGGCTCGCAGGATCGATGCGTGGATCGCCTCGCCGGCGCCCGCGATCCAGATCGAGGCGCCCTGCCTGAGCAGGACGGCCTCACCCGCCGTCGCGGGGTCGCGGTACTCGACCTCGGCGTCGATCGACTCGGGCTCTGGCCCGCCCGCCAGATCCTCCTCGAGCGGCGTCCAGTAGTGCGAGTTGTTGATGTGGCCTGCCGGATCCATCTCTGAGGCCCGGAAGAACCAAGGCGAACGCGGGGCATCGGCGGGCGGGTCGGGATGACGGAGGCGCACGTTGGCGTCGCGGCCGCCGGCGCTCTGCTCATAGACGGCGACGAAGTCCGGCGGGAACCGCATCGGCCGGCCGCGCTCGGGATCGAGGCAGATCCAGAGTGCAACGGTCTCCACGTCCGCGCCGCGGCCCTTGATCGAGGTGCGGCGCTCGGCCGAGAAGCGGCCGATGCCGCTGCAGAAGGTGCGCAGGGTGAGCTCCTCGCCGAAGCGCGGGAAGGCCTGGGCCCGGATGCGGGTGCGGCGCACGATCCAGGCGCCGCGCCCCTCGAAGCCGGCATCGATCAGATCCACGTAGGCGATGTCCTGGAGCCAGCGAGCCATCGCGTCCAGCCGGCAGCGACCGGCCGCGTCGGCGTCGGCAATCCCCGGCCGCATCGCCCGCTCGAACGCCCGGCCCGCCTCGGGGCCGGGGACCAGCTCGGTCAGTTCCGTGGCTACTTGAGCTCCCCGAGCGATTCCCGCGGTCGGTCGAGCATGGGCCGGAGCTGCGGCATCTGGTCGCGGTCGGCGACGATCCCGCAGTCCATCCTGGCGCCGTGGCTCATCACCGTGATCTTGACATCCCCTGACTGGGCAACTCGGCCGGGGGTTTGAGGAGTGCTTGCGCGGGCAAGCATTCCCCCCGGACTTTTCGATCCGAGGAGGATCCAGATGGATCTCGCATTGCTGGTGCTTCGCGCGGTGGTCGGCGCGCTCCTCGCCGGTCACGGCGCCCAGAAGCTGTTTGGCATCTTCGGCGGCGGGGGCCTCGAGGGCACGGCGAAGCTGTTCGACAGCATCGGCCTGCGCCCGGGCACCCTGAGCGCCCGGGCCGCGGGGACGGCGGAGTTCCTGGGCGGCCTGCTGCTGGCGCTGGGCCTGTTCACCCCGTTCGCTGCGGCAGCCGTGATCGGCGTGATGGCGGCGGCAGTGATCACCGTCCACGCCCCCAACGGGGTCTGGAACAGCAACAAGGGCTACGAGTACAACCTCGTGCTGGCGGCGGTGGTCTTCGCGCTGTCGGGCATCGGCCCGGGTGCCTGGTCCCTGGACAAGGTCTTCGGCTTCGACCTCAGTGGCACCGGCTGGGCACTGGCCGCGCTCGCGGCCGGGTTGCTGGGCGGTGGGGCAGCTGTCCTCGGCGGCCGCACCGCGTCGGGCCGCGCGCCGCACCCCG
>DATGDO010000138.1:0-12199 GCA_035310805.1 Solirubrobacterales bacterium | reverse complement strand
GGAGGCCGAGCAGCGCACCGAGGCCGAGCAGCCCACCGAGACCGAGGCCGAGCGCGAGGAGCGCGAGGCCGAGGAGCAGGTCGAGCGGGATCTCGACGAGCTCGGCGAGGCCAGGCGCGAGCGCGACGAGTACCTGCAGCTCGCGCAGCGCACCAGGGCCGACTTCGAGAACTACCGCAAGCGGGTCGCCCGGGAGACCTCCGAGGCGCTCGCTCGCGGCAAGGCCGAGTTGGCCCGCGAGCTCCTGCCGGTGATCGACAACCTGGAGCGCGCGCTGCAGGCGGGTGAGGATCGATCCGCCCACGAGGCCCTGGTGCGCGGGGTTGCCCTGGTCCACGATGAGCTCCGCGGGCGGCTGCAGGGCGCCGGCGTCGAGGCGTTCGACCCGACCGGGGAGCCCTTCGATCCCCAGCTCCACGAGGCCCTCTCGACGCAGCCCGCCCCGGGCACCGATCCGGGGGTGATCCTCGAGACCGTCGAGAAGGGCTACCGGCTCAATGGCCAGGTCCTGCGCCCGGCGAGGGTGGTGGTGAGCAGCTGATGGCGGCGCCGCGCGACTTCTACGAGGTGCTGGGCGTCTCCAAGTCCGCCTCGCAGGACGAGATCAAGAAGGCCTACCGCGAGCTCGCCCGCAAGTGGCACCCGGACCGCAACCCGGGAGACGAGCAGGCGGAGGAGCGCTTCAAGGAGATCCAGCAGGCCTACGACGCACTCTCGGACCCGGAGAAGCGCAAGCAGTACGACGCCGGCGGGCGGTTCGCCGGCTTCGGGGCAGGGGGCTTTCCGGGCGGCGGATTCCCGCGCGGCGGCTTTGCCTCCGATCTCGGCGACATCTTCTCCTCCTTCTTCAGGCGCGGGGGAGAGCAGGGGCCGCGCGCGCAGCGGGGGCGCGATCTCGAGGCCGAGGTCAGGCTCTCCTTCGACCAGGCCATGCACGGCACGCAGATCGCCGTCTCCGTCCCGACCACCGGGCCATGCCCCAGCTGCGACGGCAGCGGCGCCAAGCCGGGCACCTCGCCGAGGGTCTGCCCGCGGTGCGAGGGGACCGGCGTCGACGCCCAGAGCCAGGGCTTCTTCTCGATCTCGCAGCCGTGTCCCGAGTGCGGCGGCCAGGGCAGCGTGATCGACGACCCGTGCCCCAGCTGTAGCGGCAGCGGGATCACGGAGGAGACGAAGCGCTACCGCGTCAACATCCCCGCGGGCGTCCACGACGGAAGCCGGATCAGGCTGGCCGGCAAGGGAGAAGCGGGGTACCGCGGCGGGCCGCGCGGGGACCTCTACGTGACCACCAGGGTCGCTCCCTCCGCGGTCTTCCGGCAGCGCCCCGACGGCAACCTCGAGGTCGACCTGCCGGTCACCGTGGCGGAGGCGATCCAGGGAGCGAGCATCGAGGTGCCGACGCTGAACGGCTCGAAGACGATCAGGATCCCGCCCGGTACCGAGCAGGGCACGGTCCAGCGCCTGCGTGGCGAGGGCCCCCCGCGCACCAAGGGATCGGGCCGGGGCGACATCTACTACCGCATCAAGATCGACGTTCCGAAGAAGCTCTCGGATGAGCAGCGTGAGGCGGTCGAGAGACTCGCCGAGGCGCTCAACGGCCAGAATCCACGCGCCTCGCTGCTCGGCCACGCCGCCCGGTCCGGGGGCAGAGGGGAGGGTTGAGGGCGATGGCTGAACAGGCACGCAGGAACAAGCAGGCCGCCGGCGAGCGGCAGATCGACGAGGACCGCGGCGTCTTCATGATCTCGGTGGCGGCCGAGCTGGCCGAGATGCACCCACAGACCCTTCGGATGTACGAGACCCGAGGCCTGATCACGCCGAAGCGCTCGCCGAAGAACACCAGGCTCTACTCGCAGGCCGACGTCGATCGACTGCGTCGCATCCAGCGGATGACCAGCGAGGAGGGGCTCAACCTGGCCGGCGTCGAGACCGTCCTCGAGCTCGAGCGGCGGCTGGAGCGGATGCGCCTGGAGATGGCGCGGATGCGCAAGCGCGCCGCCGAGATGGAGAGCCGCATGACCCGCGAGCTCGAGCGCCTGCGCAAGTCGATCGGCGGCGAGCTCGTCCCCTACGGCGTCTACGAGCCGAACATGGCCCGGGGCCGGGGATCCACCCGGATCCCGATCCGGCGCCGAACCGGCTAGGCCCGACCGGGCGTCGGGGAACCGCGGTCGAGGCCTGCGTCGGCGAGCGCCTCGCCCTGGTCGAGATAGAGCCGCCAGTAGGCGATCTTTCCGTCGCGGAACGTCATCGTGTGCGCGTCGCGCATCTCGACCTGCAGGTCATCGCGATCCCCCCTGGCCCGGGTGTGGATCAGGGCGACGACGCGGTCACCGGCGGGCAGCAGCTCGAAATCCCGGACCTCTACGTCGACGAATCCGCTGAGCAGCTGCTCGATCACCCTCCTCGCGGCGTCGAGGCCCCGATACCTGCCCGCAGGCAGATCCGGGTCATAGACCTCGACGTCGTCGGCGAAGTAGGGCATCACGCCCTCGATCCCCTCGCGATTGAAGGCCTGCAGCATCCGCCGGCAGATCTCGACATTGGCCTGCATCGTCATCCTTGACCCCTGGAAGCCATCCTACGGTCCGCCGCAGGGCCTTGGCAAGCCGACAATCGGGCCAGGGGACCTAGCACAGATCTAAGTCCTTGTCACATAGATTTCTTTACTTTGACGACTAAAGCAGCTAAGCTTGCCCAGAGATGCAGCCCGACCGGTTCACGATCAAGGCCCAGGAGGCGGTCGCCGCCGCTCAGCGCCTTGCCTCCGAGGGATCGAACCCCGAGGTCGCCCCCGCCCACCTGCTGCTCGCCCTGCTCGAGCAGGACGAGGGCGTCGTCGTCCCGGTGCTGCAGCGGCTCGGCGTCGACGCCCAGGACGCCCGGAGCCAGGCCCGCGCTGCGATCGAGAAGCTGCCGCGCCTGAGCGGCAACACGGTCCCCGACGTGCGGCCCTCGAGCGAGTTCGTCTGGGTGCTGCAGCAGGCAGAGAAGGAATCGACCGGGCTCGGTGACGAGTACATCTCGACCGAGCACATCCTGCTGGCCCTGGCCGAGCGGCGCTCCGGCGTCGCCGACCTGCTGCCGGATCGCAAGGACCTGGTCCAGGCGATCTCAGAGGTGCGCGGTCCGCACCGCGTCACCTCTCCCAACCCGGAGGACACCTTCGGCGCGCTCGAGAAGTACGGCCGCGATCTCACCGCGGAGGCCGAGAGCGGCAAGCTCGACCCGGTCATCGGCCGGGACGAGGAGATCAGGCGGGTGATCCAGGTCCTCTCCCGGCGGACGAAGAACAACCCGGTCCTGATCGGCGACCCGGGCGTCGGCAAGACGGCGATCGTTGAGGGCCTCGCCCAGCGGATCGTCTCGGGTGACATCCCCGAGTCGCTTCGCGACCGGCGGGTGATCGCCCTCGACATCGGGGCCCTGCGCGCCGGGTCGAAGTACCGCGGCGAGTTCGAGGAGCGGCTCAAGGCCGTCCTCAAGGAGATCCAGGCGGCCGAGGGCCAGATCGTGCTGTTCATGGACGAGCTCCACACGATCGTCGGCGCCGGCGCCGCGGAGGGCGCCGTCGACGCCTCCAACCTGCTCAAGCCGATGCTCGCCCGCGGCGAGCTGCGCGCGGTCGGTGCGACCACCCTCGACGAGTACCGCAAGCACATCGAGAAGGACGCCGCTCTCGAGCGCCGCTTCCAACCGGTCTTCGTCGGGGAGCCCGATGCCGCCGACACGATCGCGATCCTGCGCGGGCTCAAGGAGCGCTACGAGGTCCATCACGGCGTCCGCATCACAGACGCCGCGATCGTCGCGGCCGCCACCCTCTCGGACCGCTACATCGCCGATCGCTTCCTGCCCGACAAGGCGATCGATCTGATCGACGAGGCCGCCTCGCGGCTGAAGATCGAGATCGACTCGATGCCGACCGAGATCGACGAGGTCGAGCGCCGCATCCAGCAGCTCGAGATCGAGCGCGAGGCGCTCAAGAAGGAGAAGGACGAGACCTCCGCGGACAGACGGGAGGCGATCGAGTCCGAGCTCGCCGACCTGCGCGAGCGCTCCGCCGAGATGAAGGCCCGCTGGCAGAACGAGAAGGGCGCGATCGATCGGATCAAGTCGGCCAAGGCCGAGCTCGACGAGGCCCACCGCGAGGCCGAGCGCGCCGAGCGCGACGCCGACCTGGAGCGCGCCGCGGAGCTGCGCTACGGGCGGATCCCCGAGCTGGAGAGGACCGTCGCCGACCAGGAGGCGAAGCTCGCCGAGCTCCATCGCGACGGCGGCTCGATGCTGACCGAGGAGGTCACCGAGGAGGACATCGCCGAGGTCGTCTCCAAGTGGACCGGGATCCCGGTCTCCCGCCTGATGGAGGGCGAGGTCGAGAAGCTGATCCAGATGGAGGAGCGCCTCCACGAGCGGGTGATCGGCCAGGACGAGGCGGTCGAGGCCGTCTCCGGTGCCCTGCGGCGTTCGCGCGCAGGCCTCTCCGACCCCGACCGTCCGATCGGCAGCTTCCTCTTCCTCGGGCCCACCGGCGTCGGCAAGACCGAGCTCGCCCGGGC
This sequence comes from Solirubrobacterales bacterium, assembly GCA_035310805.1. GTDB lineage: Bacteria > Actinomycetota > Thermoleophilia > Solirubrobacterales > 70-9 > DASUPK01. The sequence continues at coordinate 7,643 of DATGDO010000138.1, read as the reverse complement.
GCTGGCGGAGTTCATGTTCGACTCCGAGCAGGCGATGGTCCGCATCGACATGTCCGAGTACATGGAGAAGCACGCGGTCGCCCGGCTGATCGGCGCGCCCCCGGGCTACGTCGGCTACGAGGAGGGCGGCCAGCTCACCGAGGCCGTTCGCCGTCGGCCCTACTCGGTGATCCTCCTCGACGAGATCGAGAAGGCCCACCCCGACGTCTTCAACGTCCTGCTGCAGATCATGGACGACGGCCGGCTCACCGACGGCCAGGGGCACACCGTCGACTTCAAGAACACCGTCCTGATCATGACCTCGAACGTCGGCTCGCAGTACATCGCGGCCGAGTCGGTTGAGGAGAAGGCCCGCGAGCAGGTCGAGGAGGCTCTGACCCAGACCTTCCCGCCGGAGTTCCTCAACCGGATCGACGACGTCGTCATCTTCCACCGCCTGACCAAGGAGGACCTCGGCAAGATCGTCGACATCCAGGTGGCCGAGCTCTCCGAGCGGGTGCGCGAGCGCGGCATCGAGATCGAGCTCACCGGCAAGGCCCGTGAGCTGCTCGGCAACCTCGGCTTCGACCCGACCTACGGGGCCCGTCCCCTGAAGCGGGTGATCCAGAAGCAGCTGGTGGACAAGCTGGCGCTGCGCCTGCTGGAGGGCGACTTCGCCGAGGGAGACACGGTCGAGGTCGACGCCAAGGAGGGTGAGCTCGGCTTCGAGAAGGCGAAACCGGCCAAGACGGCGCCGGGGAGCCGCGAGAAGGCCGCGGCTTAAGTAGCTCCCTTCTGGGCAGGACCGTTAGTCCGACTCGACCCCGGAGGGTCGCCGAGCGACCCCTCGAATCAGTGGCCGTACGATCGGCGGGGCCTTCGGCAGACTGCCGCGTTCGAGGCTGTCGATCCAGAAGCCGGCATCGGCGAGCTGCTGCCCGGTGTCGCGATTGGGGTGGCATCCGGCCCCGAGGAACCCCCAGGGCCGCTCCAGCCGGTCCTGCCAGCGCGCCAGCCTCGGGCTCTCACTGCGAACGTGCTCGAGGTAGAGCAGCTTGCCGCCCTCGACCAGGACACGTCGAGCCTCGCTCAGAGCGCGGTGGGGATCCTCGATCGTGCAGAGCACCAGCGTCGCGACGACCGTGTCGAAGGTGCAGTCGTCGAACGGCAGATCCTCCGCCGCAGCCTCGACCACCGACGTGTGCCCGCTGAGTGCCGGGTCCTCGGCGAGCCGGTCTCGAAGGCGACGCGCCATGTGCGGGTCGGGCTCGGTCGCGACCAGCTCGGTGACCGCCTCGGTGTAGTGCTCGAGGTTGTGGCCGGTGCCCGCGCCGAGCTCGAGGACGCGCCCCGCGGCCGAGGCGAGCAGCTCCCGCCGCAGCTCCCCCAGGCCAGCTCCCTCGGTCCCGGCCATGATCCGGTCGTAGAAGCGGGCGAAGATCGGGTGCTCGCTCACGCTGGAATCATCTCCATCGATCCGGACGCGCGCGCCGCTGGGCGGCCGAGATTGCACCAGGCGCCCGAAAGTGAAAGAAAGGGGTCCACCGAGGGCAAGCCACGAGGAGAGGAGAAGAGATGCCGACGTTCGTAATGCTCACCAACCTGACCTCCGAGGGCGTTCAGACGCTCAAGAACAACCCGAGCCGGGTGCAGGAGGTCAACAACGAGGTCGAGCAGCTCGGGGTCACCGTCAAGGACCAGTGGGCCGTGCTCGGCCAGTACGACTTCATCACCATCGTCGAGGCGCCTGACGAGAAGACGATGGCCAAGGTCTCCATCGAGCTCGGCTCGCGCGGCACGATGAGCAGCCAGACGCTGGCTGCGATTCCGGCCGAGGAGCTGGCGGGCGCCCTTTGAGGGTTCTCGTCGTCGGCGGCGGGGGGCGCGAGCACGCGATCATTCGCGCCCTCGCCCGCTCTCCACAGCGGCCGGAGCTGCTCTGCGCTCCGGGCAACGCGGGCATCGCGGCGGAGGCTCGCTGCATCGAGGCGGGCGCCGAGGACGTGGACGCGCTGGTCAGGGCGGCCGCAGACGAGTCGGCCGGCCTGGTGGTGGTCGGCCCCGAGGCGCCGCTGGTCGCCGGGCTCGTCGATGCCCTGGAGCGCGAGGGGATCGCGGCATTCGGCCCGAGCGGCGAGGCGGCGCGGATCGAGGGCTCGAAGCTCCATGCCAAGGAGCTGATGGGAGAGGCCGGGGTCCCGACGGCATCGCACACGGTCCTGCGATCCCGCACCGAGGCCCTCGATCTGATCCCCCGCGCCTCCTATCCCGCCGTGCTGAAGGCCGACGGCCTGGCGGCGGGCAAGGGGGTGATCATCTGCCAGTCCGAGGCCGAGGCGCGCGAGGCGGCCGACGTCTTCTTCGAGGAGCGCCGCTTCGGCGACACCCAGGTGGTGATCGAGGAGTTCCTCGAGGGCGACGAGCTCTCGCTGCTGGCGCTCTGCGACGGGGAGAACGTCCTCCCCCTCGCCCCGGCGCAGGACTACAAGCGGATCCACGACGGCGACCGGGGGCCGAACACGGGCGGCATGGGGAGCTACTCGCCGGTCCCCGGATTCGACCCCGAGGAGACCGACCGGATCGCCGCCCTGGTGCACCGCCCGATCGTCGAGGCGATGCGCCGGCGGGGGACGCCCTACCACGGGGTGCTCTACGCCGGGCTGATGCTGACCGAGGCCGGCCCGAAGGTGCTCGAGTTCAACTGCCGCTTCGGTGATCCGGAAACGCAGGCGGTGCTGCCGCGGCTGCGCTCCGACCTGCTCGACCTCTGCCTCGCCTCCCGGGAGCCGGGCGGGCTGGCCGGAGCGAGTGCCGACTTCGGCGACGACTGGGCCGTGACCGTCGTGCTCGCCTCCGCCGGATACCCCGCTTCGTCGTCGAAGGGCGACCTGATCAGCGGGCTCGACGAGGCCGCCGCGCTCGAGGGAGTGGAGGTGACCCATGCCGGGACCGCCCGGAGCGACGGAGACGTGGTGACGGCGGGTGGCCGCGTGCTGAACGTCACCGGACTGGGGCCGACGGCGGCGGACGCCCGTCGACGCGCCTACGATGCCGCGGAGCTGATCGGCTTCGAGGGCCGGCAGATGCGAACCGACATCGCCGCCCGCGCCGCGGACGGTGAGGCGGCAGCGGCATAGGAAACCGAGGACGGACCACTACGGAAATGGAGGAGCTGATGCCCGAGGGCGAGCTAGCCGAGACGATGCCCGAGGTCGAGGAGGCGTTCGAGGAGATCGAGGTCGACGCACCGCTGGTCGGGATCATCATGGGGTCGAAGAACGACAAGCCCAAGCTGCAGCCGGCTGGGGAGGCCCTCCAGGACAACGGGATTCGCTACGAGGTCAGGGTCCTGAGCGCGCACCGCGACCCCGATGCGACGCGCGAGTACTGCACCAACGCCCGGATGCGGGGACTGAAGGTGATCGTCGCGGGCGCGGGGATGTCGGCGGCGCTGCCCGGTTTTGCCGCCGCGCACACCGACCTGCCGGTGATCGGCGTGCCGATCTCGGGCAAGAACCTCGGTGGCCTCGACGCGCTGCTCTCGGCCGTCCAGATGCCGCCCGGCGTGCCGGTGGGCTGCGTGGCGATCGACGGCGCCAGGAACGCCGGGCTGCTGGCGGCTCGCATCATCAACGCCTGATGCGAGAGAAAGACAGCCCGAGCCCGGCGGCCCGCGCCGTTCGATCAGAGCGCCTCGTCAAACTTAGAGCGTGATCCCTCGCTACACACGGGAGGAGATCGGCGCGGTCTGGGCCCAGCAGCGCCGGATGGAGACCTGGTTGAAGGTCGAGCTGGCGGCCACGGAGGCGTTGGCCGCCGAGGGTGTCGTGCCGGAGGAGGCCGCCCGGGCCTGCCGGGAGCGGGCCTCCTTCACGGTCGAGGCGGTGGAGGAGCGCGAGCGAACCACCGGCCACGACATGGCCGCCTTCGTCGACGTGGTCTCGAGCTCGATCGGGGAGGAGGGGCGCTGGCTGCACTACGGGCTCACCTCCTCGGACGTGCTCGACACGGCCCTGGCGCTGCAGCTCCGCGATGCGGGCGAGATCGTCGTCCGGGGCGCGCGGGCATACCGGGATGCCCTGGTGAGGCGGGCGAGGGAGTTCGCGGAGACCCTCTGCGTCGGCCGCACCCACGGCGTCCACGCCGAGCCCTCCACCTTCGGCCTGCGGCTGGCGAGCTTCGCCTTCGAGGCCGACCGCAACCTGCAGCGGCTGGGCGACGCCTTCGAGCAGGCCGCGGTGGGGAACCTCTCGGGTGCGGTCGGCACCTACGCGTCCGTGCCGCCGGCGGTCGAGGCGAGGGTGATGGAGGCGCTCGAGCTGACCGCGGAGGACGTCTCCACCCAGGTCGTCCCGCGCGACCGGCACGCTGTCGTGCTGGCGCGGATCGCGATCGCCGGCGCCGGGCTGGAGCGCTTCGCCACCGAGATCCGCAACCTCCAGCGCACCGAGGTCCGCGAGGTCGAGGAGCCGTTCGGCTCCGGGCAGAAGGGCTCCTCGGCGATGCCGCACAAGCGCAACCCGATCCTGGCCGAGCGGCTCTGCGGCCTGGCGCGGGTCCTGCGCGGCTACTCGCAGGTCGGCATCGAGAACATCGCCCTCTGGCACGAGCGGGACATCTCGCACTCCGGCGCGGAACGCGTCGTGCTGCCGGACGCGACGGTCGCGCTCGACTACATGCAGCAGATCGGCACCAGGATCGTCGAGGGGATGACGGTCCACACCGACCGGATGCTGGAGAACATCGAGCTCACCCACGGCGCCCTCTTCAGCCAGCGGGCGCTGACCGCGCTGGTCGAATCCGGGATGACCCGCGACGACGCCTACCGCGTGGTCCAGGAGAACGCCCAGCGGGCCTGGGACGAGGGGACGAGCTTTCGCGAGCTGATCGGGGCCGCGGCGCCGCAGCTCGACCTCGAAGCGGTCTTCGACTACCGGGCATATCTCGAGCACGTCCCCGAGGTGATCGCCCGCCTGGATAGGCTCTCGGCGTGATCCTCTACACCTGCGGACAGAAGAAGAGGCAAGCCTCGATCGGGCATCCCTGCGGGCGGGCCGCCCGGGCGCTCGATCAGGCGGGATACGAGTACGAGATTCGCGACCTGCCGGGCTACCGCCTCGCCCCCTGGACCTGGGGCAAGCGCCGCCGGGGACGCGAGGAGGTCCGGAAGCTCACCGGGCAGATCAACGTGCCCGTCCTCGTCCTCGACGAGGGCAAGACGGTGGTCGGCTCGGGCAAGATCGTCAAGTGGGCGGGGGCCCATCCCACCTACCAGCCCGAGGTCGGCGGCGGATGACCCCATCGCTCGCCGATCTGCGTCTGCACGCCTCGGGCAAGGTCCGCGAGATCTACGAGGACGGCGACGAGCTGATCATGGTCGCCTCGGATCGGATCTCGGTCTACGACGTGATCCTGCCCACCGAGATCCCGGACAAGGGGAAGGTGCTGACCCAGATGTCGCTCTTCTGGTTCGAGCTGACCGGCGAGATCGTCCCCAACCATTTCATCTCCGAGGACGTCCCGCCGGAGGCGGCCGGCAGGGGCATGCGGGTCAGGAAGCTCGACATGTACCCGGTCGAGTGCGTGGTCCGCGGTTACCTCTCCGGATCGGGCTGGAAGGAGTACCGGCAGTCGGGCGCCGTCTGCGGGATCGAGCTGCCGGAGGGGCTGCGCGAGTCCGAGGCGCTTCCCGAGCCGATCTTCACCCCCGCGACCAAGGCGGAGCTCGGCGAGCACGACGAGAACGTCGACTTCGACCGGGCCGCCGAGATCATCGGCGACCGCGTGCTGATGGAGGAGCTGCGCAGGGTCTCGATCGAGATCTATCGGAAGGCGGCGGACCATGCCGCCGAGCGGGGGATCATCGTCGCCGACACGAAGTTCGAGTTCGGCAGCACGGCCGGGGCCGAGGTCGTCCTCGGCGACGAGGTCCTGACCCCCGACTCCTCGCGCTTCTGGCCCGCCGACGACTACGAGCCGGGCCGCTCGCAGGCGTCCTTCGACAAGCAGTACGTCCGTGACTACTCGGACTCGCTGGACTGGGATCACACCGATCCGGGTCCGGAGCTGCCCGACCAGGTCGTCGAGAACACCCGGGCCAAGTACCTCGAGGCCTACGAGCGCATCACCGGCCGCAAACTGTGATTCGAGGGTGCGCCGCAGGCGAAGCCGAGGCGCAACCCGTTTGACGGCGAAGCCGTCCTGAGAGCCGAACGCGCTTGTACGCTGACCCGGTGAAGGCCAAGATCCTGATCAGGCCCAAGGACGGGATCCTCGATCCTCAGGGCAGGGCGGTGGAGCGGGCGCTCCCGGCGCTCGGCTTCGAGGGCGTGCACGAGGTCCGCGTCGGCCGGCTGGTGGAGCTCGAGACCGACGATCCGGGCAAGGTCGATGCGCTCTGCGAGAAGCTGCTCGCCAACCCCCTGATCGAGGACTACGAGGTGGAGATCGACGGATGAGCCGCCTAATCGCAGGGCCGCGACCGTGATCGGGGTGATCCAGTTTCCGGGCTCCTGCGACGAGCGCGACGCGCTGGCCGCCGTCCGGCGGGTCGGCGAGGGCCGGCTGGTCTGGCACGAGGAGACCGACCTTGCCGGGCTCGACGGAGTGGTGGTTCCGGGCGGCTTCTCCTATGGCGACTATCTCCGGGCGGGAGCGATCGCCCGGTTCTCGCCGGCGATGGAGGCCGTCTCCCGGTTCGCCGCCGAGGGCGGCGCCGTGCTGGGGATCTGCAACGGCTTTCAGGTCCTCTGCGAGGCGGGGCTCCTTCCCGGCGCGCTGCTCCCCAACGAGGGGCTTCGCTTCATCTGCCGGCAGGTCGGCATCGTCGCCGAGGACTTCAGAGGGCCATTCGGCTCGGAGATCGGCGCGGGCAAGCGCCTCTCGATCCCGATCAAGCACATGAGCGGCCGCTACTTCGCCCCTGACGACGAGCTCAATCGCCTGGAGGCGAACGGGCAGGTCGCCTTCCGCTACGCGGCGGGCGAGAACCCGAACGGGAGCGTTCGCGAGATCGCCGGTGTGGTCAACGAGTCCGGCAACGTGCTTGGGCTGATGCCTCATCCCGAGCACGCCGTCGACCCGCTGACGGGCTCCGACGACGGCCTCGCCCTGTTCCGGGCGCTGGTCCGCGCCCCCCAGGCCGCCGCGGCGTGAGCACCGGACCTGCCTCAACGACCGGCGCCCCCGGACGCGAAGTTGAGGAGGTGCCGGCATATGTCGAGCTCGGGCTCACCGACTCCGAGTACGAGCGCATCACGGAGTTGCTCGGCCGCCACCCGAACGAGGTCGAGCTGGCGATGTTCTCGCTGCTCTGGTCGGAGCATTGCGCCTACAAGCACTCCCGCAAGCTGCTCGGGCGACTGCCGACGGAGGGGGACCGAGTGGTGATGGGACCGGGCGAGAACGCCGGCGCCGTGGACGTCGGCGACGGCCACGCCGTCGCCTTCAAGGTCGAATCGCACAACCATCCGAGCGCGGTCGAGCCGTTCCAGGGAGCCGCCACCGGGATCGGCGGGATCCTGCGGGACGTCTTCGCGATCGGGGCGAGGCCGATCGCGATCCTCGACTCGCTCCGCTTCGGCGAGCTCTCCTCGGAGCGCTCGCGCTACCTGTTCGAGGGCGCCGTGGCCGGGATCGGCCACTACGGCAATTCGATCGGGGTT
>DATGDO010000137.1:0-1944 GCA_035310805.1 Solirubrobacterales bacterium | reverse complement strand
GCCTTTCAGCGGCGGGCCGCCGAGGTCGGCTTCAAGCGGGCGGTGAGGGAGCGGGACGAGCCGTTCGGGGATTTCGGACTCCAATAAGGTCCTGCGCCGGTGAATCCCGAGATCACGCCCGAGATCATCAGGCAGTGGCTGCCGGGCACCTTCCCCGGCGACATGGCGATCGAGCCCCTCGAGATCACCGACGAGCTCTCGACCGGCCGCATGGTCGTGGACAAGCGCCATCTGCATCCGGGCGGCTTCGTCCACGGCGGCGTCTGGACCGCGTTCGGGGATTCGGTGGCGGCCTGGGCGACCTTCCGCGCTCTGCCGCCCAACCACGACTTCACCACGATCGAGCTGAAGCTGAACGTCTTCGCCGCGGGCGGCCTCGGCGACGAGCTGATCTGCGAGGCGCGCCCCCTGCACGTCGGTCGCAGCACCGCGGTGATCGAGGCCAAGATCCGAAAGGAGCCTGATCAGACGGGTTCCTCCTCGCCTCGCTCGGAGGACCCTCGCATCTGCGCCAATCTGATCGTCACGCAGTTCGTGCTGCGGGGCCGCGACCCGCGCGCCGAGCGGCCCGCCCCGGGCGACTACCCGCCCGGGGACTGAGGGCCTAGCCTGGGTGCTCGAGCATCTGCGGCCGCAGCCGCTGTGCCTGGTCCGGCGGCAGCACCACCATCTGCCCGTTCGTCTCGAGCACGATCAGCCCGACCTCGCTGAGGTCCGAGAAGCCCTTCTCCAGGACCGCGTTGACGAGCTCGGTCTCGGTGATCGCCTCCTTGCGCAGCGCGTCGTGGTCGGGCCGGCCGTTGCGAAGCAGCACCCGGGGGCTCCCCTCGAGGATGCGGCGGGCCCGGGCATTGCTGAAGGTGAGCCGGACGAACAGGTAGTTGGCGATGAAGAGCGTCGAGGCTCCGATCACGCCGCCGGTGACGGAGTTGTCGTTCCCGATCAGCGCGTTCTGGAGCGCGTTGGAGGCGAGCAGCAGGACCGCGAGGTCGAGCACGTTGAGCTGCCCGAGCTCGCGCTTGCCGCCGAGCCGCAGCGCGACCGCCAGGAAGACGAAGACCAGCAGCGAGCGGATGATCTTCTCGTCGATCCCGAGGTGCAGGTCGAAGACGCCGTGGTCGAGCGAAGCGACAGGGAGGGCCATCCGGCCGGAGTTCGCCTCCCGCCTTCCGCCTCCTCCTACGGAACCCGGTGGATCTCGAACAGGTTGGTGCCCATGTTCTGGGCGGGGAGCCCGGCGGTGACCGCCACCAGGTCGCCCGACTCGGCGATGCCGTGCTCGCGGGCGAGGGTGGCGCAGTCGTCGAGCAGCTTGCGGATGCTGGTCCAGTCCTCGGCCTGCGTCGAGCTGATCCCGAAGAGAAGGTTCATCCGGCGCACGGTCTCGAGCCGGGGGGAGACCGCGAGTACCGGGACGCGCGGCCGATGGGCCGAGACCAGCCTGGCGGTGCGCCCTGAGTTGGTCGGGACGACGATCGCCTTCAGGCCAAGCCGGTAGCAGGCCGCGACGGCGACCTGGGCGACGGTCTCGGCGATGTCCTGCTCGCGCTCCTGGACCCTGGTGAAGACCAGCTCGCCGTACTTGAGGTGCGGCTCGGTGACCCGGGCGATCCGGTCCATCACCCGGACGGCCTCGACCGGGTGGTCGCCGATCGCGGTCTCCTCGGAGAGCATCACCGCGTCGGTGCCGTCGTAGATCGCGTTGGCGACGTCGGTCACCTCGGCGCGGGTCGGCCGAGAGGCCCTGACCATCGTGGCGAGCATCTGGGTCGCAGTGACGGCGGGCTTCGATGCCCGGCCGGCCAGCGCGATCAGCCGCTTCTGAGCCCCGGGCACCTCCTCGATCGGCAGCTCGACCCCGAGGTCGCCGCGGGCGATCATGATCCCGCTACCGGCCGCCTCGATGATCTCGCTGGCCCGCTCCGCGGCCTGCGGCTTCTCGAT
>DATGDO010000136.1:0-3935 GCA_035310805.1 Solirubrobacterales bacterium | reverse complement strand
CATGACTCGCCTTCCGGCCCCAGTCCTGGAGCGGCTGCCATTCGGGCGTCGCGCGGAATCCCCCGCCGAGGGGCGGTCGTGCCGCCGTCACGTAGCGGTGGTCGAGGTAGTAGTTCTCGCGCACTCGCCCCAGCGCGACCGCGACGATCAGAGCGATCAGGCCGAAGGCAACCAGCCCGACCGGATTGAGCTGGCGCCGGAAGCCGGCCACGATCAGCGCCGGCACGCCGACGATCAGGAAGGCCAGCCCGATCGACGCCAGGTGGTGCGGGAACTGCCAGTTGGCCTGCGTGACGGTCCCCTGGATCAGCAGGACGGTGAACAGCCCGATCAGGATCCACGGCCGGTTGCCGTGCCGGATCCACGGGATCAGGGGCAGGAGCAGGAAGCCAACGGTGAGCACGGGCGCGACGTAGCGCAGGTTGGCGTCGAAGCCACTCGGGTCACCGAGGCTGCCCGAGGCCGTCAGCGGCGTGAAGATGTAGGCGACCCCGGCGACCATCCCGGTGACCGCCAGGATCCGCATCAGCGCGCTGCCCCCACGGAAGAACGCCCAGACCAGCGCCAGGACCACCACCGCGAGGATCACCGGCCAGAGGGGGCCGAGCCGGTCGTGGAGGACCGGAAACAGCTTCAGGTGCCAGATCTTTGGGTCGTTGTAGTACTCGCTGAGCGAATGCGGCGGGCGCGGGTAGAGCGCGAGCTGGTCCGGCCCGGGAAGATGTATCGGGCCGATCTTGTGGATCTGCGGGAACGGATTGAGGGCGTAGACGAAGTTCCGGCCGTACCAGAAGCCGCAGCTGATCACCATGCCCCCCAGCCAGATCCCGAGGGCGCGCAGCCAGTGCTGCCGGCCGCCGAGGATCGCGACCCCGATGGTGAGCGCCCCGATCGTCGCAAGCAGGGTGATCTTCGTGCCCACCCCGAGCCCGGCGGCCAACCCCGCCATGAAGAGGGGGCCGGCGCCGACGGTCGCGAGCGCGCCGGGATCGCCCTCGACAGGCACGTCCTCCACCACGCCCGGCTCGAGGTCCTCGGAGGCTCCGGTCGCGGCGGCGCTCCGAGCCCTGCGCGCCAGGTCCGCGTCCCTCGCCGCGTGGGCGCTCGCGGCCCCGTCCACCAGGAAGGCCAGCGCCGCCATCAGGAAGAAGAGCCCGGCGACGTCGTTGGGGCCCTGGCCCGCCTGGGAGCCGACCAGCATGTTGGAGTCGAGGACCACCGCGGCGCCCAGCACGGTGACGCCGCCGATCCCATAGGGACGCCCCACGCACCAGGCGGCGAGCAGGCAGAGGGAGACCCACATCAGGTTGATCAGCGGCGAGAGGAAGTCGGTGTCGAGGGCGACGATCCCGACACCGTGGAGCAGCTCGGAGTTCTGCGGGTAGAACCAGGCGGCGAGCTTGAGCGGGTCGGTGAAGTGGAGGGGTCCGATCTCCGCGGTCTGCGCGAATCGCGCCGAGAAGGACATGTGGTACCAGGTGGTGTCCTGGTAGTACATGCCCTGGTCGAGGGCCTGGCCCGTCGGGTGGGCCCAGTGCACGACGACGAGCACGGCCGCGGCTATGCCGATCGCGACCATGATCGCGCTCGAGCGGGCCTCGGGCGTACGCGGGGGCTCGGGCAGCCCCCGCCGCCGGATCAGCAGGGTGGTGCCCATTCCGGTGATCAGGCAGCCGAGCACCAGCGGAACCTCCTCGAACAGGCTGAGCACGCCGAGCAGCTCGGCGACGAGGATCAGCATCGAGAGCCCGAGGATGACTTCGGCGAGGCGGGCCAGCGCCCCTATCCAGGCGGGCGCGAGCATGGCTCGCAGGTGGTAGGCGCCTATGCCGAGGGCGGCTGCGATCACCGCCAGCTCTGCCGCGCCGATCAGGTACTGGCCCGTACTCATCGGCTCCTAGGAAAGAAAACGGGTGGCTCCTCCTGCATGAACCGGGTGCTCTTAGCAGAGCCCCCTCGCATATGCGGAGCCCCCTCGCATATGCAGCCCAATGCCGTGCGCGAGGCGCGAAATCATATCCGCGGGGCTTAAGCCGGGGTCAGTGGCCCAGGCCGTGCACGACGTAGGCGTGCTCACCCGGCTTGACCATGCCCAACCGCCTCGCCTCACGCTCGAGGGTGGCCGGGCTGGAGGCATCGCGGAGCTGCCTGGTCAGCTCGACCTTCTCCTGCTTGAGCTGCGCGAGCTGTGACTCGCTCGACCTCGAGCCCTGCCAGGCCTCGAGCAGGTTCACCAGGGGGTTCAGGTAAGAGACCATGACGCCGAAGAGCACCAACACCAGGGCGATCCGCCCGACCCGGTCCCAGCGGATGCGGCTCGGGCCGACCCGGCGCTGGACCCGCCGGCGAGGCCGTCCGGCCGCTGCGTATGCCCTGCTGCTCATGCATACGGTTTCGCCATTCATCCCGGCATTCCTCGCGTTGCCGGCTAGGAGTCCCGCTCGATCCGCTTGGCTGCCTGGCGCAGGGCGAGCTCCGGGTCCACGCCGAGCCGGCGGGATGCTGCGACGGCCTCGAGCAGCAGCGTGCCGACCAGATGCTCGGCCTCCTCCCGCGTGGCCGGGTCCGACGCCGGGCCGCCTGGCTTCTGCTCGCCGGCCGAGCCCTCGGGATCGACCCTGCGGAGCACCTTGCGGGCATAGAGCAGGGCGGGAAGGTTCTCGGGCAGCTCGGCCGGCTCCCCACCCCCTGCTCCCTCCACCTCCCGCTTGATCTCCTCCCATTGGGAGAGAACCTCGCCCGCGGTCTCGAGCTCGCGCTCGCCGTAGACGTGCGGATGACGGCGGATCAGCTTGGCGGCGCAGGACTCGGCGACGGCCGCCAGGTCCCCCTCCCCGCGCTCCTCGAGCAGCAGGGAGAGGAAGAGGACCTGGAAGAGGACGTCGCCCAGCTCATCGACCATCCTCTCCGGATCGTCGCGCTGCGCGGCATCCGCGAGCTCGTAGGCCTCCTCGACGGTGTGAGGGGCGATCGAGCGGGCATCCTGCTCTCGGTCCCAGGGGCACTCCCGGCGCAGCCGGCGAGTGACCTCATCGAGGTGCTTGAGCGCTTCGAGGTAGTCCCGCGTGGCTATGCGTCCGGGCCCACTCGGCTAGCCGCCGGGCGTCAGGCCCGAGAGTCCCGGAGGTATGCCGGAGGCGCCGGTGCCCGAGCCGGCGGGGTGCGGCCCCTGCGGCGAGCCCGTGACGGGCTGGAACGGCCTGAACGAGCCCGGAGCGCCGGGGGTCGGCCCGCTGCCGGAGCACTGAAGCGTCCCGCTCTGGCTGGGAGCGCCCTGGCTCGCCGAGCTCTCCTGGCAGAGGGCGAACACCGGCGCCGGACAACCCTGACTCGCCCCGCCGGTCTGGGAGGGCGCGAGCTTCGCCGGGTCGCAGGTCGGGCCGCCGCCGTTGAAGTTGTCGCAGCCGGAGACCAGGTAATCGCTCGAGCACTGGGTCAGGTTGGTCCAGTAGTCGCGAAAGTCCTGGCCGAAGGCGGTCAGGGCCTCCTGCTGCCGCTGGGTCTTGAGCTGCTGCTTGATCTGGTCGCTGACCTTGCCGGCGGGCCCACCGCTGGTCGAGCTCACACTCTGGTCGAAACCCTGGACCTGCTCGGGTGTGGCGGAGATGACCTCGAAGATGTAGAGGCCGGTCGAGGTGCCGACGGGCCCCTCCAGCTGCCCCGTCGGTGCCTTGAAGATCTCGCCGTCGAGGGGCTGCTGGAAGGTGCCCGGGACGACGTCGGGGCGGAGCCCGCCCTTGTCCTTCGAGTTGGGGTCGGTGGAGTACTGGGCGGCGACCTTCTTCCAGTTCGCGGCGGAGGAGTCCGTGCGAAGCGCCTGGTTGGCGAGGTCGATCTGGTGGGCGTCCTTGTTCTGGATGATCCGGATCGTGCGCTTCGCGGGCTGCGTGAACTGCGACTTGTTCGTGTCGTAGTAGTCCCTCGCGTCGCTCTCG
>DATGDO010000135.1:0-6748 GCA_035310805.1 Solirubrobacterales bacterium | reverse complement strand
CTACACGCCGATCTCCGGCAGGGTCACGCTTCAGGTGGGCGGCGAGGACCACGAGCTCGAGCCGGGCGTCTTCGCTCGGGTGGGGGCGACCGAGAAGCGCAAGCTGATCACCGGAGACGAGCCCGCGCGCATCATCGCCATGGGCGCGACCCCGGGCAGGGTCTACGAGCCGCCGGAGTTCTCCTACGAGGGCGTGAAGCCGCCCTCGATGGAGAAGCTCACCTCGAAGAACGCGTCACCCGCGTAGCTACCGAAAAAGGTCCTGGTCCGCGGGACGTCTCAGGGGCCCCGCACCCGGTCCGTGCTCGGCCATGACGACGTCCCCAAACCCCGAAACCACCGCTCCGGGGACACCCGAGTCCTTGTCGCGAATGAGGTCCGCGGCCGCCGCGAGCTCGTCGGCGACCGCGATCACCGTGGCCGAGAGCTCTCGCCCCCGCCGGTCCCGTCTGCCGCGCCAATCGGCGAGCGGCGCGAGGCCGGCGCAGCCGATCGCGACGTCCGCCTGCCCGACCCTCCAGGCACGCCCGAAGCTGTCGGCGACCACCACTGCCGGGGAGACCCCGGCTGCTTCGCCGATCTGCGTGCGGATTCGCCGCGCTGATGCGTCCGGGTCGGCCGGGAGCAGCGCGACGAGGCCCTCGTCGAGATTGGAGGAGTCGATCCCCGCGTTCGCGCACACCCAGCCGGCGTTCGTCTCGGTGATCAGGATGCCGCGCTCGGCGCGCACCACCCGCCTGCTCTCCGACAGGACCAGCTCCGTCAGGGCCGGGTCCTTGTCGAGCCTCTCCGCGAGCTCGCGGGCCTCCGCGCCGGGCTCCACCTCGGCCAGCCTGCGCACCCGTCCCTCGACCTTCGAGACCGCCTTCTGCGAGACGACGACGACGTCATCCGTTCCCGGCGCCGCGGCCTCGGCGATCAGGCGCCCCAGGTCATCGCCCTCACGCAGCTCCGGTAGGCCGGTGAGCGGCCTGATCCGCAGCTCGCGCGGGGTCAACGGAGGTCTCTAGGCGGCCGCGGGCTGGGTGCGGTCGCCGAGCCCCCAGAGGACCTCGGCGGTCTTCGGTGCCGGCTGCGGGTCGAGCAGCAGGCGGTCGCGCAGCAGCGACATGTCCTCGGGGGTGTCGAGGTCGATGGCCATCGACTCGACCCGCTCCAGGGCGAAGCTGATCCCCGCGGCCCGCGCCCGGCTGACGTGGCGCGAGCAGCTCTCGGGCCCGAAGATCGGAGTGAAGATGTCGGGGGGCGCGAGCACGAGGGCGTTGGTTCCGGTCCCATGCCGGTCGGGGACGATCAGGACCGTGCGAGGGGAACGGCCGATGTGGGCGTCGAGCTCCTCCGGGTCGAGCATCGGGCAGTCGATCGGCAGCATCGCCACCCGCCCGGCGCCGTCGGTCATCGCGGCGCGCGCCCCGGCGGTCGCTGCCTCCGAATGTCCCTCGTCACTTTCCTGCACGAGCACCTTGTTGCCGAGCCAGCGGGCCTGGCGCGCGACGGAGGGGTCGGCGGTGACGACGAGAACGTCGTCGATGTAGCGGCAGCGAGGCAGCTTCACGATCAGGTCGAGGAAGAGGGCCTCCGCCAGACGGGTGCGCTCCTCCGCGGACAGAGTCCCGTCCAGCCGCCCATTTGCGACTGAGAGCCCCTTCACCGGAACGATCGCGGTCGTATGCAAGTGGTCGGAATCCGCCCCCACGGAGAGTCAGGCTACCGGGTGAGGCGAGGAAAAGTACCCGGTTCTCGGCTTTTCATGCCTGATCGGCGAGCATCGAGGCGAACTCGAGGCTTCGCTCGGCCACCCCTCGGCGGCCCTCGGCGCCCTCCATCAACACGGGGCAGCTCATCACCCTGATCCCCGCGGGCGGGGAATCGGGGTCGCCGGGATCGCACAGCATGCCGTCCAGCAGCCCCTCGTAGAGCGAGGCGGCGCCCGCCGCGCTCGAGGGCCGGCCGATCGCCCGCATGAAGATGTCGGTCGGGCCCTTGACCACCCGGCCCGCCACGTACGGGCTGACCGCAACCACGGGCGCACGGGACGCGGCCATCGCCTCTCGCAGGGGCGGCATGGAGACGATCGGTCCGATCGAGATCACGGGGTTCGAGGGCCCGATCACGATCGCGTCGGCGCTCTCGATCGCGGCGAGCACCTCGGGTGTCGGCATGGCCTCGGCGATCCCCTCGACCTTGACCTCCTCCACCTCTGCCTGCGCGTGCTCGGCGACCAGGTACTGCTGCAGTCCGCGCCATCCCTGGGCGGTCCTGACCTGGGTGCGCACCCGCTCCTCGCACATCGGGAGCACGGCGGCCTCGACCCCGAGCGCCCGCGCGATCTGGGCCTGGGCCTCGGTGCGGCGCCCGCCCGCAGCTACGAACTCCCGCCGGTACAGGCAGGTGGCGAGGTCCCGGTCCGAGAGGCGGAACCAATCGGGCGTCCCCAGACGAACGAGGCGGTCGAAGACGGTGAACGAGTCCCCCTTGATGCCCCAGCCGCGCTTCTCGTCGATCTCGCCGCTCAGCCAGTATGTGATCAGGTCGGGATCGGGTGAGACGTCCACTCCCGCGATCTCGATGTCGTCGGCCGTGTTGGCGATCACCGAGAGGCCGCTGCCGAGCAGCTCCTGCATGCCCGCCGCGAGCTTGGCGCCGCCGGTGCCACCGGCGAGGACGACGCAGCGCCCGATTCCGCTCAGCTCGGCCATGCCTGGCTATGACCAGAGGTCGCCGTCTGGGAGACCGGTGATCTTGATGCCGGCGTGCGTCCTGTAGCGGCTGTTGATCCCGATCAGAAGCGCGGTCAGGGGCTCGATGATCCGCGCCCGCTCGAGCAGGCCCGCGTCCACGGCCCGCAGCCCGTCGATCAGCTGGATCAGCTCGGCGACCCGGGCCCGATCCGCTTTGCGGTCGCCGCAGACGAGCACGTCCTCGTCGAGAGGCCCGTCGCCGGCGAGCGTCGAGGCGCTCACCGTGTGCAGCGCCGAAACGACGCTGACGCCGTCGGGTGACATCTCCTCCGCCTGCTCCGCGGCAGACCCCTGCCAGACCCCGAGCGTCCGGGTTGCCTTGCCGGAGATCGCCGCGGCCAGCGGGACCGTGCAGTCCACGAGCAGCTGACCCTCGCTGAGGGCCTCCATGAGATTGGTGAGTGTCTCCGAATGCGCCCGGAAGGGCACGGCGAGGAAGACGACGGGCCCGCGCTTGGCGGCCTCGCCGTTCTCGAGGCCCTCGACCTCGGCGCCCCTCACGTCACCGCGGAGGCGCTCGGCGGCCTCCTGGGCGCGCTCGAGCTTGCGCGACCCGATCACGATCGCCTGACCGGCGCGGGCGAGACGCACCCCGAGCCCGTAGCCGAGCGCTCCGGTGCCGCCGATGATCGGAATAGGCTCTGTCACCGGCGAGCAAGCTACAGGTCGGCCTCAATAGGCTGGCCCGAGGCCATGAGGTTCGAAGGCAGAAAGGCCCTGGTCACCGGCGGCGCCAGCGGCATCGGTGCGGCGATCGCGCGCCGCCTCGCGGCGGAGGGCGCGGACGTCACCATCGGCGATCTCAACCTGGAGGGTGCAACGGAGGTTGCCGGCGAGATCTCCGGGCTCGCGATCGAGCTGGACGTCACCGATCTCGGATCCGCGCAGGCCGCGGTGGAGGGCGCCGGCGCACCGATCGACATCCTGATCAACAACGCCGGCACCGACGAGTTCGGCTTCTTCGCCCAGACGACCCCGGCGCAGTGGGAGAAGGTGATCGCCGTGAACCTCCGCGGGGTCCTCAACTGCACCTACGCTGCGCTGCCCGGGATGCAGGAGGCCGGCTACGGGCGAATGGTCAACATCGCATCCGAGGCGGGCCGCGTCGGGTCCAAGGGCTCCGCGGTCTACTCGGCGGCGAAGGGCGGGGTGATCGCCTTCACCAAGGTGATGGCGCGCGAGGGGGCTCGTTTCGGGATCACGGCCAATGCGATCGCGCCCGGTCCGATCGAGACCCCGCTGCTGATGCAGGCAGCCCAGTTCGGTGAGATCGGCGAGAAGATCATCGAGACGATGAAGAGGGGCACGCAGCTGCGCCGCCTCGGCCGCCCGGAGGAGGTGGCCGCGGCGGTCGCCTTCCTCGCCTCCGATGACGCCTCCTTCGTCACCGGCGAGACGCTCGGCGTCTCGGGCGGCCTCGGGATGGTCTGATGAGCCGGCCCGTGAACGATCTCTCGGGTGGCGGCTCGACTCCGCCTGCGCAGCGCCCTCAGATCGAAGGAGCCGCCGGATGACGTTGGAGCCCGGCATCGAGCGGACCGACGAGTTCGTCGTCGAGGGCAGTCTGCTGACCGACGTCGGTGGCACGATCGGTGCCAGTCTTCTCTCGACCCCCGGAATGATCGCGATGATCGAGCGCAACGCGGCGATGCTCGCCTTCGAGCATCTCGGCGAGGGGAAGGCCACGGTCGGCTTCGAGGTCTGCGTCAAGCACGTCGGGGCGGCCGCCGAGGGCCAGACCTGCACCGCGCACGCGAGACTGCGCGAGGTCGCCGACGCCCGCAAGCTGCGCTTCGACGTCGAGGTCAAGGAGGGTGACCGGACCATCGGGGTGGGCACGCACGAGCGCCGCGTGATCGAGGTCGGCTCGGTCACCGGGGACTAGCCCTGTCCGCGGAGCGCTGGTAGGTGGCGCGCGATCCGGCGGGAATCGCCGTGGGATTCGAGCTGCCCTGGCTAGGCTGAAGGCGATGTCCGAGCAGCTTCCGAAGAGGGTTCGCATCCGTGAGGTTGGGCCTCGCGACGGCTTTCAGAACGAGCCCGAGGTGATCCCGACCGGCGAGAAGGTGCGGCTGATCGGGATGCTCGTGGACGCCGGGCTGGAGCGGATCGAGGTCACCTCCTTCGTCCGGCCCGACGTGATCCCGCAGCTGGCCGACGGCGCGGAGGTGCTGGGACGAATCGAGCCCCGCGAGGGGGTCGCGTTCTCGGTGCTGATCCCGAACCGCAGGGGGCTCGAGAACGCGCTGGAGCTCCGCGATCGCTTCCAGGAGGCGAACTTCTTCCTCTCCGCCTCGGAGACCCACAACCGCAAGAACGTCAACCGCTCGATCGCGGAGTCGCTGGCCGACCTCGAGGGGACGATCGGCGCCGCGCGCGATGCCGGCCTGCGCTGCGAGGGGGTGATCTCGACCAGCTTCGGCTGCCCCTACGAGGGCGAGGTGCCGCCCGAGCGCGTCTTCGAGATCGCCGGGCGCCTGCGGGACTTCGGCTGCGAGGAGATCGCCTTCGGCGACACCACGGGAATGGCGAACCCGCGGCAGGTCGGGGAGTTCTTCGCTGCGGCCCGAGACCGGCTCGGCACCGCCGAGCTGACCGCGCACTTCCACAACACCCGAGGCCAGGGCTTGGCCAACGTCCTGGCCGCGCTCGAGCAGGGCATCGACTCGCTCGAGAGCTCTTTCGGCGAACTCGGCGGCTGCCCGGTCCCCCCGGGCTCGACCGGGAATATCTCCACCGAGGACCTCGTCTCGATGCTCGAGGAGATGGGGGTCGGCACCGGAGTAGACCTGGCCAAGCTGATCGCCGCCTCGGCGGAGGCGCAGAGGGTGCTGGGCAGGCCGCTCGGCGCGCACGTGCTCACGGCCGGCCCCGTCGACTGGCACCAGTCCTGAGTCAGCGGCCCCGCGGCGCTGAAGTAGGCTGTCCGCATGCGGAGCGATCGCTTTCGGGCAGCTGCCGAGTCGAAGGACCTCTCCACGATCGACGAGCTGTTCGCGGAGGACGTGGTCTTCCGCAGCCCGGTCGTCTTCAAGCCGTACGAGGGGCGGGACGCCGTCATGATGCTGCTCGGCGCGGTGGCTCAGGTGCTCGAGGACTTCCGCTATACGGACCAGGTCGAGACCGGCGATGCCGCCGCGCTCGCCTTCAGCGCCCGGGTCGGCGACCGGGAGGTCGACGGCATCGACTTGCTGCACTTCGACTCGGAGGGTCGGATCAAACGGCTGGCGGTCTACGTCCGGCCGATGAGCGGCATCAATGCGGTGGCCGAGGCGATGCAGAGGAAGCTCGAGGAGGCCTCGGCGGCGTAGCTACTGGCAGTTGGCGCCGTTGCAGGTGCGGAGCTGCGCCAGCCGCGCGGCGAGCTGGTCGCGAATCGCCATGTAGGCCGAGGCTCCAGGGCCGAAGAGGAGGTTGTTGAGCTCGTAGGGATCGGTGTCGAGGTTGTAGAGCTCCTCGTCCCCGTTGTCCCAGGCGGTGTACTTCCAGGGGCCGCGCCGGATCCCATATGCGCCGATATCCGGGCTTTCGAAGAGGAGGTCGCGGTTGTTGGCGTCCCCGCGGGTCTTGGCGAGGGGAAGGAGCGGGATGCCGTCCATGATGCGGCCCGGGCGAGTGCCGGTCAGCGCCGTGATCGTCGGGGCCAGGTCGATGTTCGCCACCAGCTGATCGCGCGTCGCATTCACGGGGAAGCCGGGGCCCCGGATGATCAGGGGCACGCGCTCGCCCTCCTCGTAGAGGAAGTTCTTGAACTCGATCCGGTGCGAGCCCAGCTCGAGCCCGTTGTCGGAGGTGAAGATGAAGAACGTCTTCCGCTTGTCGCCGAACTTCCTGACCAGCCCGACGATTCGCTTGACCTCGTCGTCGACGGACAGCAGGCTCTCGAGCCGGCCGCGGTAGCGGCGGTCGATGTCGGCGAGCAGGGCATCGGAGAGGGGTGGGGTTTCCCTGACCGCCTGCGGCTTGTCCGAGACGTCTGCCTCGTCGAAGTTCGGCGTGCGGGGGGC
>DATGDO010000134.1:0-4244 GCA_035310805.1 Solirubrobacterales bacterium | reverse complement strand
CGCCGCGCGCAAGGAGTGCCCCCTGATCGTCGGCCTCGGCGAGCACGAGAACTTCGTCGCCTCGGCGATCCCCGCCTTCCTCAGCGAGACCCGCCGGGCGCTCGGGATCGCCAACGACGAGATCGTCACGGTCCACAAGGGCGACGTGATCATCACCGACGCCGATGGGAACCTCCAGGAGCGCCAGCCCGAGGAGGTCACCTGGGACGCGGAGGCCGCCGAGAAGGGCGGCTACGAGACCTTCATGCTCAAGGAGATCCACGAGCAGCCCGACGCGGTCGCCGAGACGATCACCGACCGGCTGCCGACCCTCGACGGGGTCGATCTCTCGGATGTCGACCTCGATGACGAGCTCCTCAGGGGAATCGAGCGGATCGTGATCGTCGCCTGCGGGACCTCCTACCACGCCGGCCTCGTCGGCCGGTATGCGATCGAGCAGTGGGCCCGGGTGCCGGTGGAGATGGACATCGCCTCCGAGTACCGCTACCGGGAGCCGGTCCACCGCCCCAACGACCTGGTCATCGGGATCACCCAGTCCGGCGAGACCGCCGACACGCTGGCGGCGATGCGCCTCGCCCGCGAGGGCGGCTCCACGGTGCTCGCGGTCACCAACGTGATGGGCAGCCAGGCCACCCGGGATGCGGATGCGGTCCTCTTCACCCGCTCGGGGATCGAGATCAGCGTGGCGGCGACCAAGACCTTCGTCAGCCAGGTCGCCGCGATGTACCTGCTCGGCCTGCGGCTCGCCGAGCTGCGGGGAACGATTGAGGCCGAGCGGATCGCCGAGCTAGTCGCGGAGCTGAAGTCGCTGCCCCACAAGCTCCAGCAGACGATCGCCTCCTCGGAGGTGGCGGTGAGGCCGATTGCCCGCGCCGAGCACGACCAGCGCTTCTTCATGTTCATCGGCCGCCACATCGGACTCTCTGTCTGCCTGGAGGGCGCGCTGAAGCTGAAGGAGATCTCCTACATCCCGGCCGACGCGTACGCCGCCGGCGAGATGAAGCATGGACCGATCGCGCTGCTCGACGAGTCCACTCCGGTCGTCGCGGTGGCGACCGAGAGCCCGGTGTTGGAGAAGATCCTCTCCAACGTTGAGGAGGTCAGGGCCCGGGGCGCCGACGTGATCGCGGTCGCCACCGAGGGCTCGAAGGCCGTCGAGGAGGTGGCCGATCAGACGCTCTTCGTACCCCGCACCGACTGGATCCTCCAGCCGATCGTGGCGATCGTGCCCCTTCAGCTGCTCGCCTATTACATCGCCCGCGAGAACGGGCTCAACGTCGACCAGCCGAGGAATCTCGCCAAGACCGTGACCGTGGAGTGATCCGAGGGCGCGGCCGTCGATGCAAGGGCGCGCCCGCGCGATCCCTCTCATGGGCCGCCACCCGTTCACGTAGGATCCCCGACCCTTGAGTCGCCGCCTCCCAGCAGTCCTGCTCGCCTGCGCCGCCGTACCGGCCGCGATCCTGGCCGGCTGCGGTGGCGGCGGTGGCGGCAGCGCCGACGTCGGCCCCGCCGCCGACGCCCCCGCCAACGCGGCGCTCTACCTCGACGCGACCGTGCGGCCGACGGGATCCGCCCAGTCCGACGCGAAGGCGGCCCTCAGCAAGATCCTCAACACGCCTGACCCGGGCGCGAAGATCGTCTCCCTGATCGAGGACCAGTCCAGGGCGGACGGCCACCCGATCGACTACCAGCGGGACATCGCGCCCTGGCTCGGCGAAAAGGCGGGGGCCTTCTTCACCAGCCTCGGCAACACCCAGCACGGCGCCGCGGTGGTCGAGACCACCAACCCGGGCGCCGCGCTCGCCTTCGCCCAGAAGGCATCGGGCGCGACCGCGACCAACCCGGCCCCGCGCACCTACAACGGCGTCTCCTACCAGAGCGATCCGAGCAGCTCCGCCGGGCCCAACGGGACCGTCTTCGGCACCGTCGGCAACTTCCTGGTCGAGGGCGACCTCGACGGGTTCAAGGCGGCCGTCGACGCGTCGAAGGGCGACTCGCTCGGCGACTCGGGCGACTTCAAGGACGCAATCGGGAATCTGCCCGACGACCGGCTCGGGACCCTCTACACGGTCCCCAAGAACTTCATCGCCGCCCTTGGTCCGGACCGGTTCGATGCGAGCCAGCAGCAGCTGCTCGAGAAGACCGCGGGCGACAGCCTCAACCAGCCGGTGGCCGGCGCGGTCACGGCTTCGGCCGACAACATCGAGATCGACGCCGTCGGCGGCAGCAACGGGGTCGACACGCCGCAGAGCTCCCTGATCGGCGACGTTCCCTCGCAGGCCTGGCTCGCCTTCGGGCTCGCCAACCTCGGCGAAAACATCAAGAACAGCCTCGATCAGCTGAAGAGCGCGGTGCCCAATCTCGACCAGGCCCTCTCGCAGGTCCAGTCGACCACGGGCTCGTCGATCGACCAGCTCACCAGCGCGCTCGGCGACGCCGTCCTCTACGTCCAGGGAACGAAGCAGTCCACCCTGACCGGCGCCCTCATGGTGCAGACGAAGGATCCCGAGCTCACCGGCCGGCTCCTCGGTCAGCTCCAGAGCCTGCTGGCGCTCGGCAGCCGCGGCGGGGTGAAGCAGCTGCAGCTGAGCGGGGGCGGCAGCGGGTTCCAGATCAGCGATCCGTCGATCGCGCCCCGCCCGGTCGAGATCGCGCAGCAGGGCGACAAGCTCGTGATCGCCTACGGAGCGAACTCCGCCGAGCGGACGCTCACCCCGGCGCAGAAGCTCGCCGACTCGCCGTCGTTCTCGGCCGCGCAGGACCAGGTCTCCTCGCTGGGCACGGACCTCTTCCTCGACTTTCCCTCGGTCTTCTCGCTGGCGGAGTCCACGGGCTCGAAGTCCGATCCGCAATACGTGCAGGCCAAGCCCTACCTGGACGCGCTCAGCTATCTGGTCACCGGCTCGGGCAGCAAGGGTGACCAGGCCGAGTTCAAGGCGGTCCTCGGCCTGAAGTAGGCACACATTGCCGTTCGCCGTCGGCATCGACCTGATCGAAATCGAGCGCGTCGAGCGCGCCCTGGAGCGCCATCCTCGGCTCGCGGAGCGCCTCTTCACGGCCGTGGAGCTCGACTATGCCCGGGATCGCGCCCGTCCGGGCCGGCACCTGGCCGCGCGCTTCGCCGCCAAGGAGGCGGTGATCAAGGCGCTGGGGGAGAGCCTTCCGCCCCGTGAGATCGAGGTGCTCAGCGGAGAGCCACCGCGGGTCCAGCTCCACGGCCGTGCGGCGACCCTCGCCGGCGACACCGAGATAGCCATCTCGCTCACGCACGCGCGCGAGACGGCCGCCGCGGTCGCCATCGCCCAGTAGCGCGGCGAACGACGAGGGTAGGCTGGCGCCGATGGAGGAGTGGCTCGACCCCTGCCTGGACGCTGATCAGATGCGCGCGATCGATCGCTGGGCGATCCAGGAGAAGGGTGTTCCCTCGCTCGAGCTGATGGAGACCGCGGGCCGCGCGGTGGCCGAGGCCGCGGCGGAGGTCGCCCCCTCGAGCCGAGCGGCGATCGTCTGCGGCAAGGGCAACAACGGCGGCGACGGTTTGGTCGCGGCGCGGGTCCTCCGCGAGACCGGATTCGAGGTCGACGCCCTGCTGCTCGCGCCGCCCGACGAGCTCTCGGAGGACGCGGGGGCGAACCTGGCCCGTCTCGAGGGCGCGCGAGAGGTCGATCCGTCCGAGCTCGGGGCCGCGATCAGTGGCGCGGGGGTGGTGATCGACGCCGTGTTCGGAACAGGATTCGCCGGTACTCCCAGGGATCCGGCGGCCGCGGCAATCGATGCGATGAACGAAACGGAGGCGCCCGTGGTCGCGACCGACGTCGCCTCCGGAGTCAACGCCTCGACCGGCGAGGTGGAGGGGGCCGCCGTGGCCGCCGACGTCACGGTGACGTTTCACGCCTCCAAGCTGGGGCATTGGATCGCGCCGGGCAAGGAGCACACGGGAGAGCTGCGTGTCGCCCCGATCGGGATTCCCGAGGGCGCCCCGACGGAGCCGCGGTCCGGCCTGATCGATCCGGGAGTTCTCGAGCTTGCGCCGACCCGGGCGGCCGGGTCGACCAAGTTCAGCTCGGGCCAGGTCGTGATCGTCGGTGGCTCCCGGGGCCTCACCGGCGCAGTCTGCCTCTCGGCGCTCGGCGCGATCCGCTCCGGCGCCGGCTACGCGACGGTCGCGGTTCCCGCTGATCTGGAGCACATCTTCGAGATCAAGCTGACTGAGGTGATGTCGCTCGGCTGCGCGAGCCGCG
>DATGDO010000133.1:0-3594 GCA_035310805.1 Solirubrobacterales bacterium | reverse complement strand
TCGTCGTCGAGAAAGCGGCAGAGGGTCGTCAGGGTGTCGACGAAGGTTCCCTCGTCGGGCTGCCCGACCCGCTCGATCACGTACCAGTGGCGGCCGCCGGGCGGCACGTTCGTGAGCGGCGCGCCGGGAGTCATCCCGAGGAGCTTCCGCTCGGGATCGAGCTCGTCGAGCATCGGATAGAGGTCGCGCTCGTCGACGCCGCGGCCGTGCAGCAGGATCAGCGCGCCCTCGGGATCCCCGGCGGGCTCGCGGATGAGCTGGACCATCTCGGCGACCTGCCCCGGGCGATCCCCAGGGGGCGGCTCAGGCTGGGACACGCGGGTTGCTGATCGGCCGCAGGACCGGCTCGACCTGTTCCCGGAGGTGCTCGTAGTCGGGGGGCAGCGAGAGCTTCTCGCCGAGCGACTCGAGTGGCTCGTCGACGGTGAAGCCGGGCCCGAGCGTGGCGATCTCGAAGAGGACCCCGCTCGGCTCGCGGAAGTAGATGGAGCGGAAGTAGAAGCGATCGATCACCGGCGTCGGCCGGCCCCCGGCGGCGATGACGCGCTCGCGCCATCCCTCGTGGTCGTCCATCTCGGAGGCCCAGGCGATGTGGTGGACGCTGCCGGCGCCCTGCAGCCCGCGCTCCGAGGGAGGATCGACGTAGCCCCAGAGACCTCCTCGGGTCGGGCCTCGAGCCTCCCAACCGCGTCCATCTGCGCCCTCGACCTCCTCGAAGCCGAGAGCCTCCTCGAGCAGCGGGCGGCTCGCCTCCGGGTTGCTCGAGTAGGCGAGCGCCCCGTCGAAGCCCTGCAGGGCCATCTCGGACGGGATCTCCGGGTGATCCGCGATCAGCGGCTCGTCGTCGGTCTCCACCACCTTGAGGGCGTGAGCCAGGCCCTCCGGATCCTTGAAGCGCAGGTGGCCGTCGTCGAGCTCCGTCTCGGTGCCGTGGTGCTCCAGCCGCTCCGCCCAGAAGTCGAGCGCCGCCTCGTCGCCGAGGCGCCAGCGGATTCCACAGATCATTCCGTCGCCGGCGCGCCCGGGCGGTGCACCGGGGTACTCGAAGAAGGTCAGATCGGAGCCGGCGTCGCCCCTCTCGTCCGCGAAGAAGAGGTGGTAGACGGTCGGGTCGTCCTGGTTGACCGTCTTCTTCACCAGCCGCAACCCGAGGACGCCGGCGTAGAAGTCGACGTTCTTCTGCGCGTCGCCGGTGATCGCGGTGATGTGGTGGACGCCCTCCAGCTGCACGGACTCCATCTTGCCCCATCGGAGGGGTTTTCACCCGCCCCATGTCGGGCAACCGGGGGGGCATGAAGGCCGTGTTCCTACCGATCAGCATCCTGGGCGGGTTCCTGGCCGGCGTCATCGGGAAGAAGACGTTCGAGGGAATCTGGGGAAAGGTCGACGAGGAAGAGCCGCCGGACCCCAAGCACCGTGAGGCCGGCTGGGGCAAGCTGGCGGTCGCGCTGCTCCTCGAGGGAGCGATCTTCCGTCTCACGCGCGGTCTCTTCGATCACGCGGCCAGGCGGGGCTTCGCTCGTCTCACCGGGAGCTGGCCGGGAGAAGAAAGGCCCGAGAGGGCGTAGAGGCCCGTCGATGGCGGATTCGCGCACTGCGGATCGGTCCGCAAGGACCGATTCCGATCAGAACCCGACGCAGAGTCGCGGCAGCGATTACGTGCCGTCGGGCATCGAGCGGAAGACCGGATTCTGGCCGACGCTGAAGCGGACGGCCCAGGAGTTCCAGGAGGACAACCTGAGCGACTGGGCGGCGACGCTCACCTATTACGGCCTGCTGGCGCTCTTCCCGGCGCTGATCGCCCTCGTCTCGATCGTCGGGCTGGTGGGCAACCCGCAGTCGACGACCAACACCCTCACGGACATCGTCACCAAGATCGGTCCCGACTCCGCCGCGACCACCTTCGCGGGACCGATCAGGCAGGTGACCGAAAGCCGCTCCACCGCGGGCTTCGCCCTGATCGCCGGCACCCTGGTCGCGCTCTGGTCGGCCTCGGGCTATCTGGGCGCCTTCATCCGCGCCTCCAACGTGATCTACGAGACCCGCGAGGGACGGCCCTTCTGGAAGCTTCGCCCGCTGCAGGTACTGCTGACGCTCGTGATCGTCCTCCTGCTCGCGGCGATGGCGGTTGGCGTCGTGCTCACGGGCCCGATCGTCTCGGCGGTCGCCGATCCCATCGGGGTCTCGAACACGGCGGTCTCGATCTGGAACATCGCCAAGTGGGTCCTGATCGCCCTGCTCTTCGTATTGATGATCGGCCTGCTCTACTACGCGTCGCCGAACGTCAAGCAGCGCGGCTTCAAGTGGATCACCCCGGGAGGCCTGGTTGCCCTCGTCGTCTGGCTGGTCGCGTCCGGTGCATTCGGCCTCTACGTCTCCCAGTTCGGCTCCTACAACAAGACCTATGGCTCGATGGCGGGCGTGGTCATCATCCTGATCTGGATGTGGATCACCAACCTGGCGATCCTCTTCGGACACGAGCTCAACGCCGAGCGCGAGCGCAATGTCCAGCTCGAGCAGGGGCTCCCCGGGGCGGAGAAGGAGATCCAGCTCGAGCCCCGCGACGAGCCCGAGCCGCGCCGGACGGTCTGAGCTCCTCAGCGGAGCGCCGAGGCGAGGGCCTCCTCGATCTGCGGGTGCCGGAACTCGTAGCCCATGTCCAGGGCGCGACGGGGCAGGACGCGGGATCCGCCGGCGACCGCCTCCGCCAGCTCGCTCCCGCGCAGCGCGGTGACGGCGAACCGCGGCACCGGCATGAAGGCTGGGCGGCGAAGGGCCTGCCCGAGGGCCTTCGAGAACTCGCGGTTCGTCACCGGGTTGGGCGCAGTGGCGTTGATCGTCCCCGAGACCCGGTCGTCGTCGAGGGCCCAGAGGAGCAGGCCCACCTCGTCGTCGATGTGGATCCAGGACATGAACTGCTCGCCGCCGGCGATCGGGCCGCCGACCCCGAGCTTGAATGGGAGGAGCAGCTGCTTGAGCAGCCCGCCGTGCTTGGTCAGCACGAGGCCGGTGCGGAAGATCACCACGCGCGGCACGATCCCCTCGGCTTCCCGCTCCGCTGCCTCCCAGTCGATCGGGATCTCGGCGGTGAACCCCTCGCCCGGCTCGGACTCCTCATCGAGGATCTGGGCGCCCCGGTCGCCGTAGTAGCCGATCGCCGACTGCCCGATGAAGACGTCCGGCTTCTCCGGGGCGGCCTCGATGCCCTGCAGCAGGTTGTGGGTGCCGACCAGTCGGCTCTCGCGGATGCGGACCTTCGCCTGGTCGGTGAGCCGCTGGTTGATCTCCTCACCGATCAGGTTGACGACCGCGTCGACCCCCTGGAGCGAATCGGGGGGCGGGCGCTCCGTGGTGGCCTGCCAGGCGTGCCAGCGGACAGTGGGGTTCTTCGGCCTCGCTCGCTCGGGGTCGCGGGTCAGCCCCACGACCTCATCGCCCCTGGCCAGCAGGGCGTCGCATAGAGCCGAGCCGATCAGCCCGGTCGCTCCAGTGACGAGAACGCGCATCGGCGCGGGATGCTAGCTACGCGCGCGAGTAGGTTGCCGCGATGGCCGCAGATGTGAGACCGGCCCGCACCGGGGAGGGGGCGAGGCT
>DATGDO010000132.1:0-18611 GCA_035310805.1 Solirubrobacterales bacterium | reverse complement strand
CCGCTCGTCCTTCGCGCGGAGGGCGCCGACGACCTGATCCTCGACCACTTCGGGATCGACGGGCCCGCCCCGGACCTCGCCGAGTGGGAGGAGTTGATCAAGCGCGCCGATGCCTCGCGCGAGCGCAGGATCAAGATCGCGCTCGTCGGCAAGTACGTCCAGCTCGAGGACGCCTACAAGTCCGTGATCGAGGCCCTTACTCACGGCGGCTGGCAGCACGGGGTCGAGGTCGAGACGGAGCTGGTCTCCGCGGAGGACATCGACGAGGCCCATCTCGAGGGCGTCGACGGGATCCTGATCCCGGGCGGCTTCGGCGAGAGGGGAATCGAGGGCAAGGTGGAGGCCGCCCGGATCGCCCGGGAGAAGGGGATCCCCTATCTGGGCATCTGCCTGGGGATGCAGGTCGCCGTCGTCGAGTTCGCACGTCACGTCTGCGGCATGGACGGCGCCAACTCGGCCGAGTTCGATCCGGAGACGCCATATCCGGTGGTCGACCTCCTGCCCGAGCAGAAGGAGGTCTCTGACCTCGGAGGCACGATGCGGCTCGGGGCGGATCCGGTGAAGCTGCACGAGGGCACCCAGGCGCGAGAGATCTTCGGCGAGGCCGTGATCTACAAGCGCCACCGTCACCGCTACGAGGTCAACAACATGCTGCGCCGGCGCCTCGAGGAAGAGGGTCTTGTGGCCAGCGGCACCTCTCCCGACGATCGGCTGGTCGAGGTGATCGAGCTTCCCGGCCATCCCTTCTTCGTCGCCTCCCAGTTCCACCCTGAGTTCAACTCGCGTCCCACCCGGCCGGAGCCGCTCTTCCGGGACTTCGTCGGCGCGGCAGCGAAGCGCGCCACCGAACGCCCGGCGCCCGTCGTCGAGCCCGTCGCCGAGGCCGGGACGGTCGCCGAGGAGTCAGAGGACTTCAGCGTCCGCCGCTCGGCCTAGGCGAGGGCCCCGGAGACGATCCCGGTACTGCCTACGGATCCCGTCGGGGAGGATCGGCTGTTCACTGAAGGCATGGACGGGAAGCTCGCGTGCAGCGACTGTGGCGGCGTGATCGGCGTCTGGGAGCCGATTCTGCTCGATGGCGATCCCTGCGCCGAGCCGACCACCTTGCTGCAGGTCTGGGACAAGGGGATCGAGCCCGGCGCGCTCTGGCACGCCGAGTGCGCTCGCGAGCGGCGCTCGGCCTAGACCTCGCGAGCACCACCACGACGACCGGGATCACCCGGCCACCTGGCGGGAGTCGATCACCATCGCTTCCTCGACCCGGCGCGATGGCGCGAGCGTCCTCGGCGGCATAGCCTTCGCGATCGTGACCGGAGACGACCAGCGCATGCTCGATCGCTTCGCTCGGCTCTGCGAGATCGCCAGTCCGACCGGACAGGAGCGTCAGGTCGCCGACGCCGTCCTGGAGGAGCTGCGGGGGCTCGGCGTCGAGGTGGAGGAGGACCGATCGGCGGGTCCGGCTCAGGCCGGGGCCGGGAACCTGCTCGCCAGGGTCCCCGGCCGCGATGACCGCTGGATCTCGTTCTTCGCGCACCTCGACACCGTCCCGCACGAGGGACCGATCGAGGTCGTCCGCGAGAACGGGACCTTCCGCAGCCGCGGAGAGACGATCCTGGGAGCCGACAACAAGGCCGCGGTGACGGTGCTGATGGAGCTGGCCGCCCGCCACGTCGTGGATCCCGCAGCGCTGGGTGTGGAGCTGGTCTTCACCGTGGCTGAGGAGGACGGCCTGCGCGGCGCGAAGGAGCTCGAGATCTCCCCCCTGCGCGCGCCGTACGGGTTCGTGCTCGATCACGCCACCCCGATCGGGGAGGTGATCATCGCGGCGCCCACCTACAAGAGGCTGATCGCGGAGTTCACGGGCCGCGAGGCCCATGCGGGCATCAAGCCCGAGGACGGCCACAGCGCGATCGCGGCCGCGGCCGCCGCGGTGGCCGGGATGAGGCTCGGGCGTCTCGACGACGAGACCACCGCCAACGTCGGGATCATCGAGGGTGGGTCGGCGTCCAACGTCGTCGCCGGGCACTGCCGGATCCTGGGCGAGGCCCGAAGCATCGACGGCGAGCGGGCCGCTGGCACCATCGGCGAGATGGTCGATGCGTGCACCTGGGCAGCCGGTGAGCAGGGCTGCGACGTCGACGCGAGGGTGATCGAGATGTTCCGCGGCTACCGGCTCGACCCGAAGTCCGAGGCGGTCCGGATCGCCGCGGAGGCGCTGCGGCGAACGGGCCACGAGCCGGAGCTGGTCGCCACCGGAGGCGGCAGCGACGCGAACGCGCTGGTCGCCTCGGGCTATGAGGCGGTGCTGCTCGCGAACGGAACCGAGGCGAATCACACACCCGAGGAGCTGGTCACGGAAGCGGCGATCGTGGAGATGCTGGGCGTGTGCGAGGCCGCCCTCGAGGAGGCAGCGAGGGTGGCCGTGACGACGGGCAGCGAGGGGTAGCTCTTGCTGAGGCTTCGACGAGGGATCGTCACGCAGGTCGATCCGCTCGGTGTCCGCGTCGACACCGACGAGCGAAGGGCGTGGGCCGACGAGGGCCTGGTCGGACAGGTCCGCGAGGGCGACGAGGTGATCGTCAACACGGCGGCGCTCGCCTCGGGCGACGCGCTCGCGGCGGCGCTGGCGGAGCTGGTCAGTTGACCGACGAGCGCCTCAAGAAGGTCGGGGGAAAGCTCGTCCACCGGGGGCCGATCGCCTCGGTGCGGATGGAGACCTTCCAGTACGAGGACGGCAGCAGGGCGACGAGGCAGGTCGTTGTTCATCCCGGCGCGGTCTGCGTCGTCCCGCATGACGGCCGGGTGCTCTACATGATCGAGCAGACTCGGGAGGCCGTCGAGGAGCCTGCGCTGCTCGAGCTCCCGGCGGGGAAGCTCGACGTAGAGGGCGAGACGCCTCTCGAGTGCGCCCAGCGCGAGCTGGTCGAGGAGATCGGCAAGTCGGCCGGCGACTGGCGGGAGCTGAAGAGCTTCTACACGAGCCCCGGCTTCGCGACCGAGCGAGTCTGGCTCTTCCTTGCGACCGAGCTCTACGACACCCCCGGTCACCCCTCGGGCGGGGAGCGCATCGAGGTCGTCGAGGTCCCCCTCGATGACCTCGATGGTGCGATCGCGCGCTGCGAGGACGCCAAGTCCCTGATCGGCCTGCACATGCTGAAGGGGCTGCTCTAGGAGAAGGGACCGGAGGCCTAGGGGAAGGGACCGGAGGCCGGCCGCGGAAGTACTCGGCATGGCCACGATTGCGCCGAGACGCGAGACCGCTGATCGGAGTGCCCCTGGCGGAGGAGCCTCGCGCCAGCCCTCCGAGCGCTACGAGGCGCTCGTGCTCGATTTCCTCGCGCACCTCGAGTTCGAGCGCGGTCTCTCGCGCAACACGCTCGCCGCCTACCGCACCGATCTGCTCCAGTTCGGCCGCTTCCTGGCCGAGCGAGACCGGGACGCCACGAGCGCCGAGGCGAGCGACCTCTCCGACTTCCTCGCCGGTCTCGCCAGGGGCGACGGCAATGGACGCGATCCGTGCTCCACGGCGACGGTCCACCGCAAAGCGGCGTGCCTGCGCTCCTTCTACCGTCACCTGCGCCGCGAGGAGGCGATCGAGGACGATCCGACGGCCCGCCTGGAGACCCCCCGTCGTGGCAAGAAGCTGCCGGAGGTACTGAGCTACGCGGAGGTGCAGCGCCTGCTCGCCCAGCCCCGCGGGGACGAGCCGGCGACGCTGCGCGACCGGGCGCTGCTCGAGCTGATGTACGCGTCGGGCCTGCGGGCATCCGAGACGATCGCCCTCGAGATCTCCGACGTCGACCTCGATCACGGGATCGTGCGCGCCCGGGGCAAGGGATCGAAGGAGAGGCTCGTCCCGGTTGGCGGCAAGGCCGTCGCCGCCGTCAGGGTCTACCTGCGGACCGGGCGGCCAAGGATGAGCCGCTCCCACGACGTGCGCAAGCTGTTCGTCAACTTCCGCGGCGGGCCGCTTACCCGCCAGGGCCTCTACAAGATCGTGCTGCGCCACGCCGAGACCGCGGGCCTCGGGGAACGGATGAGCCCGCACACGCTGCGCCACTCCTTCGCCACCCATCTGCTGGCCGGCGGCTGCGACCTCCGGTCGGTCCAGGAGATGCTCGGGCACGCCGATCTCTCGACGACCCAGCTCTACACCCACCTCTCGGGCGAGGAGCTGAAGGAGGCCTACTTCAAGGCCCATCCAAGGGCGCACCTGTCTCATTAGCCTCTGAGGCATGCCCGAGCTGCCCGAGGTGGAGACGGTACGTCGCCAGCTCGAGCCCGAGCTGGTCGGACGGCGGATCGAGGGTGCTTCGGTGCTGGACGAGCGCCTGACCCGGCCCGAGTCGCCACGCTCGGTGGAGCGGGCCGTGGAGGGCAGGGAGGTGACCGCGGTCACGCGGCGGGGCAAGTACCTGCTGGTCGGACTGGAGGGGGGCCGCACGCTGGCTCTCCACCTGCGCATGACCGGGAACCTCCTGCTGCGCGACCCGGCCGAGGGTGCCACGGCCGACCTGATGGAGACCGAGCCGCTTGGCGGTCCGCGCCTCTACGAGTCGGCTCCGGCGCCGAGCCACGTGCGGGCCCGGTTCGACCTCGACGACGGCCGCGAGCTGCTGTTCACCGATGTGCGCCGGTTCGGGCAGGCGGTCGTGCTGGATGCCGGTGATCAGCTCGATGACTTCTTCGCCGCCCGCCTGGGCGTCGAGCCGCTCTCGGGGGAGCTCACGCCCGAGCGGCTGCTCGAGCTCGCGAAGGATCGCAAGGCGCCGCTCAAGTCGTTCCTGCTCACCCAGTCGCAGGTCGCCGGGATCGGGAACATCTACGCGGACGAGGCGCTCTGGCGAGCGCGGCTGCATCCGCTCTCGCCCGCCGGCGCGATCAAGCTCGGGCACGCCGAGCGCCTGGTCGAGGGCATCGTCGGGGCGCTCGAGGCCGGCCTCGACCACGGCGGGGCGAGCATCGACGACTACCGGGACTCCCGCGGCGAGCGGGGCTCGATGCAGGACGAGTTCCTAGTCCACACGAGAGAGGGGGAGCGCTGTCCGCGCGGGGACGGTGAGATCCAGCGGATCGTCGTGACCGGCCGCTCGACCTACTTCTGCCCAGCCTGCCAGGAGCGCTTGCGCCGTCGCCCGCGGAGGAGGGCCAAGCGGGCAGCGCGGAGGGCCGGGGCCCGGTGAGCGATCCGGTGCCGCTGCCGGAGGGGTTCGGGGTCGGCCATTGGTCCGATCCGGTCGGGGGGACGGGCTGCACGGTGATCATCCCGCCGCCGGAGACCCGGGGCGGGGTCTGCGTTCACGGCGGGGGGCCTGGCACGCGCGAGACGGACACCCTGCGGCCCCTCGCCAACGCCCAGGAGGCCACCGCGATCCTGATCACGGGAGGCAGCGCCTTCGGGCTGGCCGCGGCCGACGGTGTGGTCAGCTGGCTCGAGGAGCACGACCGCGGCTACTTCACGCCGTACGGGCGGGTGCCGCTGGTCCCCGCCGCGGTGATCTACGACCTGCCCTCCGGTGAGGGGAGCGCGCGGCCCGGACCGGAAGAGGGATACGCGGCCTGCGAGGCGGCGCGGCCGGGCGTGCCCGAGCGGGGCGCGGTCGGCGCGGGGACGGGCGCGACGGTCGGCAAGCTGCTCGGCAGGGACCGCGCCCGACAGGGGGGCGTCGGCTACGCCGCGCTCGTCACGGGAACGGGCCACACGGTGGCGGCGGTGTCGACGGTGAACGCGGTCGGGGACGTGATCGACGAGGACGGCACGGTCCTCGCCGGCCCGCGCGGGGAGGAGGACGAGACCGTTCGGGGCGCGGAGCTGATCGCCGCCATGGAGCAGCCGCCCGAGTTCCGGGTCCCGGAGGGAAACTCGACCCCGGTCTGCATCTGCACGGATGCGGCGCTCGACAAGCGGCAGTGCTCGATCGTCGCGCGGGCCGCCACCGGCGGCATGGGGCGGGCGGTCGACCCCGTCTTCACCCCCGTTGACGGGGACGTGGTCTTCTGCCTTGCCTCCGGGCGCGGAGAGCCGGACCAGTTCGCCCCATTCCAGATCGGCGCCGCGGCGGCCACCGTGACCGCGGCGGCGATCAGGGACGCGGTGCGTCAGGCATCTCCGGATCCTCCGCCACGGCCTGACGCAGCGAGTCCATGAACGAGGCCGGCTCGATCCCGAACGCGGCGGCGCCGGATGGATCGGTGACGGTGGTCGGGGTGGAGAGGCCCTCGATCAGCGGGCGTGCGATCGCCGCGTCGACCGGGGTGACGAGCCCGATCCAGAGGGAGGAGAGCCACGGGGTGATGAACGGCACCGGCACCCTCGGACGCCGTCTGAGGCCGAGCGCGTCAGCCATCCGGTCCAGCATCTCGCCGTAGGAGAGGACGTCGGGACCGCCGATCTGCACCTCGCGGCCGACTGAGGCGGGGACGTCGGGGGCGCTCGCCAGATAGGCGATTACGTCTTCGATTCCGATCGGCTGGGTCGGGGTGGAGAGCCAGGACGGCGCGATCATCGCCGGCAGTCGCTGCACGAGGTAGCGAAGGGTGCGGTACGACTCGCTGCCGGCGCCCACCACCATGCCGGCGCGAAAGTAGGTCAGCGGGGGGCCGAGCTCGGCGAGGATCTCGGCCGTTCGCTGCCGGCTGCGGAGGTGCTCCGACTTCGGATCGTCTCCCAGCCCACCGAGGTAGACCACCCGCTCGATCCCCTCGCGCTTCGCCATCGTCGCGAAGTTCCGCGCCGCCTCTCGCTCGCGGTTGGCGAAGTCCGCCGACCCTCCGCGGCCCATCGCGTGGACGAGGTAGTAGCCGATCTCGGCGCCTTCCCCGGCGCCGCGCAGGGAGTTCGCGTCGAGGACGTCCCCCTCGACCAGCTCGAGCCCCCGGTCGGCGAGTCGCTGCGCCCTCTTCCGGTCGCGGACCAGGCAGCGCACCCGCCAGCCGCGATCGGCCAGCTCGGTCGCCAGCCGGCCGCCGATGAAGCCGGTGGCTCCGGTGACGAGTGCGGTGCGCGGGGGGCTCATGCAGGGATCATCCTGATTCTCGAGCCGCTGATCCGTCCGGGCGCTCCGGCAGCTTTGATGGGCTATGCCTGGATCCTTCAAGACCGAGGCGGTGGTGCTGAGAAGCATCCGCTACGGCGAGGCCGACCGCGTCGTCCATCTCTACTCCGCCACGCGGGGGCGGATCGGCGCGATCGCCAAGGGGTCGCGGCGGCCGAAGTCGCGCTTCGGCGGGCGGCTCGAGCCGTTCTTCCGGCTGAACCTGGTCCTCTACGAGGGGCGGGGGGACCTGGTCACGGTGACCGGGGCGTCGACGGTGGATGGCCACGGCAGGCTGCGATCGGACGGACCGGCCCTCGGCGCGGCGGGGCGGGCCTGCGACGCGGTGCTGCGGCTGCTCGACTCGGGCGAGCCGAACGAGGCCGCCTACAACCTGCTCTGCAGGTACCTGGGCCTGCTCGATGTCGATCCGGCGGCGGCCAGCGCCCCGGGGGCGGCGCTTGCCTTTCGGCTCAAGCTGGCGCTGGCGGCGGGGTTCTCGCCCGAGCTGGCGAGCTGCGCGAGCTGCGGCGAGGCGGAGCACCTGGCCGCCTTCTCGGGGGCGGCGGGGGGCGTCGTCTGCGCGAGCTGCGAGGGGGGCGGCTTCCCGCTCAGCGAGGAGGCGCACCGATTCATGGTCGATGCGTTGGCGCGGCCGCTCTCCGAGGCACCAGCGGCGGAGCGGCGGGTGGCCGCGCAGGCCGATCACGCGATCATCGAGACGCTCGAGCACCATGCGCACGTGCACCTGCGGGCCGCGGCCTAGCTCTCCAGTGCCTGCAGATCCTCCTCTCTCCAGAAGCATTCGAGCTGACGATCTCCAGTTGCTCTCGGCCATCGGCGCAGTATCGTGCCGGCGCGGGCGGACTCAGGACTTGGGGCGGTAAAGGCGCTCTGCAATGCGCACGCGGAGCGCCCGCGGCGTGGAGTTGTTGATGCGCATGAAGTTGCGGAAGAAGCGCCCCGGGACCAGGGCACGGCTGCCGCGGTCGTAGGCGTCGAGCGATTCGCGGACCACCTGCTCGGCCTCGATCGCGCCGGGCATCATCTCGCCGCCCGCCTCCTGGTAGCCCGCGACCTGCTGCCACTCGGTCGGCACCGGGCCGGGGTTGACCGAGAGGGCCTTCACCCCGGTGCCGCCGAGCTCGGCGTGAAGTGCCTCGGTGAAATTGGTCGCGAAGGCCTTGGTCGCGCCATAGGTCGCCTCGTACGGAAGGGGCTGGAGTCCGGCGGTGGAGGCGACGGTGATCACGCCGCCCTGGCCGCGCTCGACCATGCCGGGAAGGAACGCGGAGGTGAGGATGACGACCGCCTCGCAGTTGACGCGCACCATCTCGGCTTGGCGCTCGGCCGGGAGATCGGCGAATCGCCCGCGCAGGCCGAAGCCGGCGTTGTTGACCAGGAGGTCGACCTGGAGGCGGCGCTGGCGGACCTTGCCCGGGAGCTTGCCGGCCTCGGTGCCGAGGTCGCAGGTGATGATCGTTGCCTTGGTGGGCAGGGCCTCGGCCAGCTCACGCAGGCGCTCCTCCCGCCGCGCGACCAGGATCAGGTCGTAGCCGCGGTCCGCGAGCTGGCGGGCGAACTGCTCCCCGATGCCCGAGGACGCTCCCGTGATCAGTGCCGTATCTGCCATAGGCGAAACGGGTCGCTCCTCGGCTGTGCCTCGGAGCACCCTCGAACAACCCTAATTCGAAACTTCGAGAGACGCGTCAGACGTTCGTGCCGGGCAGGGTGCGAACATCGGCCCATGACCATGCGCACGCAGAGCCTGGAGGGACGTGTCCGGTCCTGGGAATCCGAGTACCTCTGGGAGAGGGCCGTGCCGTCGTATCCCGTGCAGCGGCGCGAGCCTGAGCCCGACAGCCCGGTCCGGACGCCGTTCCAGCGAGACCGCGACCGGATCGTCCACTCGAAGGCGTTTCGCCGCCTCAAGCACAAGACGCAGGTGTTCGTGGCGCCGGAGGGCGATCACTACCGGACCCGGCTCACGCACACGCTCGAGGCCTGTTTCATCTCGCGGACGGTGTCCCGGGCGCTTGGCCTGAACGAGGATCTGACCGAGGCGATCGGGCTGGGGCACGACCTCGGGCATCCGCCCTTCGGCCACATCGGCGAGGAGGTCCTCGACGAGGCGCTCCAGGAGCACGGCATGCGCTTCCGACACAACCAGCACTCGCTGCGGGTGGTCGACACGCTTGCGGGCGACGGGAGGGGGCTCAACCTGACCGAGCAGGTCCGGGACGGGATCCTCAACCACACCGGGCCCGAGAAGCCGGCGACTCTCGAGGGGCGGGTCGTGCGGATCGTCGACCGCGTCGCGTACATCAACCACGACATCGACGACGCGCTGCGTGCGGGGATCATCGCGGAGGCCGATCTGCCCGTCGATCAGATCGAGCTGCTCGGCGAGACGGGAGCGCGGCGGATCGATCGGTTGGTCCAGGACATGGTGGAGCGCTCGCGGGCCGAGGGCGACATCTCGCAGAGCGAGGATGTCGGCGGGGCGATGCTGCGTCTGCGGAAGTTCATGTTCGAGCGCGTCTATCTCGGGCAGGAGGCGCGCGCCGAGCAGGAGCGGGCCCGGGTCGCGCTGCGAACGCTCTTCGACCACTACCTGGCGCACCTCGACGAGGTGCCGGCGACCGATCCCGAGGCCGGGCCGGCACAGCGTGTGACCGACTATCTCGCCGGAATGACCGACAGATTCTGCCTCTCCGCGTATGAGCGCCTGGTCGCCTCCCAATAGATTGGACCGATGGCAAGGTTCACCAGGGACAGCGTCGATCGGGTCAAGGAGGCGGCGGACATCGTGGAGATCGTCTCCTCCTACACCGATCTCCAGCAACGGGGGCAGGACTATTGGGGCAACTGCCCGTTCCACGAGGAGCGGACGCCGTCCTTCAAGGTCAATCCGCGCGACAAGCTCTATTACTGCTTCGGCTGCGAGGCAAGTGGGGACGTCTTCCGCTTCGTCGAGGAGAAGGAGGGCCTTGACTTCGCGTCAGCCGTGGAGTCGCTCGGTGAGCGCTACGGGGTTGAGCTCCAGCGGGAGGACGAAGACCCAAGGGCCGAGGAGAGGCGGCGGCGGAGAGCGCGGCTCTGGGAGCTGCTCGAGCGGACGGCGAAGTTCTACGAGCGGTATCTGTGGGAGGCGCCGAAGGCGGAGAAGGCGCGCGCCTACCTGACCGGCCGCGGGTTGGGGGAGGACGTCCTGCGGCGCTTCGGCGTGGGGATGGCGCCGAGCGCTTGGGACCAGGTCTTGACCGGGAGTCAGCGGGCCGGGTTCAAGCTCGATGAGCTGCTGGCCGCCGGATTGATCCAGAGGGGACGGCAGGGTGGCCACTACGACCGGTTCCGCTCGCGGATCACCTTCCCGATTCGCGACCAGCGCGGGCGGGTGCTCGGGTTCGGCGCGCGGGCGGTGAGCGCGGACTCCAAGCCGAAGTACCTCAACTCCCCCGAGGGCGAGCTCTATCGGAAGAGCCACACCCTCTACGGGATCGATCGGGCGCGCGGCCCGATCGCCAAGGCCCGGCGCGCGATCGTGGTGGAGGGCTATACCGACGTGCTGGCGCTGCACCAGGCCGGCGTGGAGGAGGCCGTGGCGATCATGGGCACCGCGATCACGCCCGAGCAGGTCTCGATGCTCGCCGGGCTGACGGACACGGTGATCCTGGCGCTGGACGCGGACCGGGCGGGGGCGGACGCGATGATCCGCGCCCAGAAGGTCGCCGGGAGCAAGAGCCTCGAGCTGCGGGTGGCGGCGATGCCGGAGGGGGAGGACCCGGCCGACATGCTCCAGGAGGGCTCGGTGGAGCGGTTCATGAGGCTGGTCGTGGGGGCGATCGACCTGCCGAGCTTCCGGGTCGAGATCGCGCTGGGGAGGGGCGAGCTTGGCTCGGTCGCCGGGCGGGAACGCGTCCTCGAGGAGGTCGGCCCGGTCCTGAAGGCGATGGGGGAGACGGCGCTTGGATTCGACGAGCTGGTTCGGAAGCTGGCGGACCGTCTCGATACGGATGCGAGCCTGGTCCTGGCGCGCGTCCGATCGGCACCCGACCCGGGCATCGAGAGCAAGACCAACGGCGCCGCCAAGGCGCCGCCTCGTCCGGTCGCGGTCTCGCTGACGCCCCGGGAGACCAGGGAGAGGGCGCTGCTCGCGATGTGCATCTCCGACCCGGAGGCTGGGCGGCGGTTCATCGACGGGCTCACCGACGAGCACGTCTCGCCATCGGGTGTGCCGGCGCTGCGCTGGCTGCGCGGGCACCTGGACGACCCGATGGTGGGGCTGCCGCGCGAGGACACCGGCCTGACATCGCTGATCACCGAACTGGTCATGCGGGCCGAGAGCGAGCCCGCCACCGAGGGGGCGATGCAGCTCAACCTCGACCTGCTCGAGCTGCAGCGCCTGGAGGACGGGATCTCCGCCGCCCAGAAGGTCGGTGACTACGAGGTCAGCACCCGCCTCTCACAGGAGCGCGCCCAGCTCACCGAGCGAATCGCCCACGCCGGCGTACTGGGCTAGCTTTCCCCGTTTCACAAACTCGGCACACCTGCGGGTGTCGCGTGTGCGGATTTGCGGTGGATTCGCCTGGATTTGCAGCCCTACCCATCCGGGTGCGGGCGGAAAATACCCGCAAATGACGAAAGTGGAGTTGGAGAAGTACCTGGCGGAAGGATTATCGCTTGAGGAGATCGGCAGACGGGTTGGCCGCGATCCATCGACCGTCAGCCATCACCTCAAGAAGCATGGACTGGTCCCAGTGGGACACGGGCTTCATGCGCCCAATCAGAAGGTCGTTCCCAACGAGCTACGAAGGCTGATGGCGGAGGGTGCGACGGTTCGTGAGGCGGCTGCCAAGTTCGATTGCAGCTATTCCACGGTTCGCTACTGGCTCAAGAAGCTGGACATCGAGACCGCGAGGATGGCGCGGCTCCGTGAGTCTCAGGCCGCGATCGAGGGCGGGAAGACGAGAGTCTTCCTGACCTGTGCCGAGCATGGCGACGTCGAGTTCTTCCGGCGCCCGGACGGGAACTATCGCTGCAGCAAGTGCAGAACGGCTTCGGTCAGCGAGTGGCGCCGACGCGTGAAGCGCAGGCTGATCGAGCGGGCGGGTGGGCGTTGCGTGCTATGTGGCTACGACCGCCACCCAGCTGCACTTCATTTCCATCACGTGAACCCGGCGACAAAGGCATTCGTCTTGAGCAGACAGGGGATCACCCGTTCGTTCGGCGAAGCGGCGGCCGAGGCCGACAAGTGCGTGCTGCTGTGCGGGAATTGCCATGCCGAGGTAGAGGCGGGACATCTCGACCTTCCGGTCGATGTTCTGCCGCTACAGTTGGCCGAGCGGCGCGCTTCCTAGGTCGCTCAGCTGGATTACGGTCCGGGGTAGCTCAATTAGGTAGAAGCGCTCGGCTGTTAACCGAGAGGTTGTGGGTTCGAGTCCCACCCCCGGAGCTCCGGATGGACTAGGAACGAGCCGGCGAGAGCCGGCTCGTCGCCTTCATGCTCGCCGACTCGACCAGATCCGCGGCGGCGCTGGCCCCGTCATGGTCGGCCGACCACGCGGCGACCTCCTGCGCCGCCGCCCGGAAGCGCTCCTCGCGCAGCAGCCGGCGGGTGGCAAGCCTCACACCGCGACTGGACAGGAGCCGCCGCGGGATCGACAGCCCGGTGCCCGACCAGGCGACGCGAGCAGCGTTCTCTCCCATGTCCCCGACCGACGGGCAGACGAGCAGCGGCTTGCCGGCTGCCAGCGCCCTGACGACAGTGCCGTGCCCGCCGTGGCAGATCACCACGTCGGCCGCAGGCATCGCCTGCGAATAGAGCACCCAGTCGACCAGCTCGGCGTTGCTGGGCACCGAGATCGGCCGCTCGGGCCGGTGCCGGTTCGTCGTCGCCAGGACCCGCACCGGCTCGTCGGCCAACGCGTCGAGAGTCGTGCGCAGCAGCTCGCACTCGGGGTCCTGCGAGGTGCTGGGCGCGATCAGGACCAGCGGCCCGTCGCCCGCAGGCATCGGGATCCGCTCGGCGGTTAGCTCGAAGAAGAGCGGTCCGGTCACGCGGACGTGCGCGGGCCAGCTCCGCGGATACTCGAGCTGCGGGAAGGTAGCCACGATCGCAAGCAGCTCGCTGATCCCACCGTGAAAGCGGCCGATCGGGCCCAGCCCGAGGCTCGCCCTGGTCTCGTTGAGCTCGTTCCGGCCGCGGCGCAGCCCGATCCCCAGCAGCGGGCCGGTCGCGCGCCAGCCGAGGCGGCCGAGCGCCGTCCGCGGTGGCCGCAGCCCGAGCGAGTAGAGCGGCATCCCGGGCTGCTGCACCGGGTAGACGTGCGGGATCAGGGTCGCGTGGGCCACCCCGGCGGCCTCCGCCGCGAGTGTCGGCGCCAGGGTGAGGATGTCGCTCACCACCAGATCCGGCTCGAACCCCTTGATCAGCCTGCCGAGCGCCCGCGCCGCCGCGGCGGCGGTCTGGCCGTCCGGCGTGTCCGGGCCCGGCGGCGGATAGACCGTGTACTCCTGCGCCGCCGTGAAGCCCAGTCCCTCCGCCTCGACCGCCTCGCGCCAGCGGTCCCAGGTCTCGACCAGGACTTCATGGCCGCGCCGGCCGAGCTCGCGCGCGAGGGCGATCGCCGGGAACGCGTGACCCGGGTCACCGAACGCGGCGACGAGCAGGCGCAGGGGTCGGTCTGGGCGGCCCATTGCGCGGACCCTACGCCGTAGCCGGTATCCCTTGATCCGATGGCGAAGCGACGCAACAACGCCGAGCGCCTGCGCAACTCGGTCAACGCGATGCCTGTCCACACCAAACAGGCGATGCTCCGCGGAATCCGCTCCAGCCGCGTGATCGTCGGCGCCTACGTGGACAAGCGGGGCGGCGTCTGCCCGATGCTGGCCGCCCACCGCAACGGTGGCCGCACCAACTTCGGCACCTTCGCGCGGGCCTGGGACGCCTTCACCGGCGCCAACCGGCGCAAGCCGCGGCGCGCCTCGCGCCGTGAGGTCCGCGCTCTCGAGGGCTACCTCGAGATGGCGCTGCTCCGAGAGGGCGTGCGGGGCGGCGAGCCGCTGCCGGCGCGTCCCCTCGCCGAGGAGGTCCGCGAGGTGCAGGCCGCTCGCCGCCGGCTGGCCGCGGCCGAGGCGCACGAGGGGTCCGATCTCCCGGGGTTGGACGCTCTCGCCACCGCATATGCGGAGCACACCCGCGGTGAGGACTCCTCCCGCGCGGATCGGCCCGACTCCGCCGAAGCCTGGGCCGCCGCGCTGGAGCGTGCCGAGACCGAGCTTCAGCGCGCGGACGTCTAGCGGGGCTAAGTTTCGGCCTGTGACGCGGGCGCCGGACGACCACCCATTCGTCTCGGTGATCGTCCCGGTGAGGGACGGCGAGTTCACGATCGACGACTGTCTCGAGGCGATCCTGGCCACCGACTACCCGGACGCCCGCCGCGAGATCCTCGCCGTCGACAACGGCTCAACGGATGGGACAGCCGCCCTGATCCAGTCGAGACCGGTCCGCTACCTGCGCGAGGAACGGCGCGGGGTGTCCAACGCCCGCAACCGGGGCATAGCCGAGAGCAGGGGGGAGATCCTCGCCTTCGTCGACGCCGACTGCATCGTCGAGCCGCAGTGGCTGACCGAGCTGGTCCGTCCCTTCGAGGATCCGG
This sequence comes from Solirubrobacterales bacterium, assembly GCA_035310805.1. Classification (GTDB taxonomy): domain Bacteria; phylum Actinomycetota; class Thermoleophilia; order Solirubrobacterales; family 70-9; genus DASUPK01. The sequence goes on along the minus strand of DATGDO010000132.1, from coordinate 3,916 downwards.
AGGTCGGCGGCGTCGCCGGCGACCTCAAGCACATCCCGCCGGAGACTCCCGCCGAACGGCAGGCCGTGCGCCTGCTGGGCAACTGGCAGCGGTTCGCCTTCAGCTCAGAACCCCCCTACGCGGTCACCGCCAACGCCGCATATCGCCGGGAGGTGCTGGCCCGGATCGGCCCCTTCGGCCCGGACATGACGCGAGCGCAGGACGTCGAGCTGGGGCTCCGCTTCCAGGAGCTGAGCGACCGGCGCCTCGCCTTTGCCGAGAGGGCGACCGCCCGTCACCGCAATCGCGCCACCCAGATCGGCTTCTTCCGCCAGCAGCTGGGCTGGGCCTACGGAGCTGGCCTGCTCGGCGCCAAGTTCGAGGCCCTCGGCGGCGACCCGGTCGCGCCCCCCGCGGTCCGCGAGATCGGGCGCACCGCTCGCGGCCTCGGGATCGTTGCGGTCGCTCGCGTTCGCGGCCGCGGTCCGACGCAGTGGGTCGAGGACGCCTGGTACGACCTGCTCCGGCAGATCGCCTGGTGGGTCGGAGGCCGAGCTGGCCTGCGCAGGGGCGCCCGCATCTGGCGGCCATCCACGCCGGCCGCCGAGCCGGGCCGCTCAGCCTAGGTCGGGCGTGTCCTGGGTGTCCCCCGGCCGCAGGAAGACGATCTCGGGGACCATGCAGTTCGGCGAGATGCGCAGTAGGAAGCGGACCCCCTCGGCGATGTCCTCGGGCCGGATCATCGCCTCGGCGGCGACCTGATTCTTGGCGAAGTCGGTCATCGGGGTGTCGACGAAGGCCGGCGCAAGCGCGGTCACCTGAATCCCCTGGCCGGCGATCTCCTTCTGCGTCGCCTGCGAGAAGCCGATCACCGCGGACTTGGTGGCCGAGTACACCGAAAGCCACGGCTGACCCGCCTTGCCGGAGATCGAGGCGGTATTGACGATCAGCGCCTTGCCGTGCTCGGCCCCGGCCTCCCGCAGCATCGGCAGGCACTCACGGGTCATCATGATCACCGCTCGCAGGTTGACCCCGAGCTGCATGTCCACGTACTTCGTGGTCAGCGAGTCCATCGCCTCGCCGATTCCCACCCCGGCGTTGTTGATCAGGACGTCGAGTCGGCCGAAGTGCTCCCTGTGCGCCGCGACCAGGGCCCGCAGGTTGTCCTCGTCGGCCATGTTCGCCGGCACGCTCTCGATCTCCAGCCCGCCCGAGCGCAGGTCCTCCGCCGCCGCTTCGAGCTTGTCCGGACGCCGGGCCGAGACCGTGATCCCATACCCATCCTCCCCGAGGGCGCGCGCAATCGCCAGACCGATGCCGCTTGAACCACCGGTGACCAGGGCTGCCTTCTCCGCCAAACTTCTCCTCCTTCGCAAACGGGTCGCGCTTGGCGGCACGCCCTCGCATATCGCCAACCGCGGGGGTCACCCTATCGGTGCCCCAACTACGATGCCGCCCGTGTCTCGGAAGATCCTCGCCGCCGCAGCCGCGCTGCTCGCACTCGGGCTGATCGGGGGCTGCGGCGGGTCCGACAAGGGCACCGGCAGCCGCAGCCAGCCTGCCCCCGCGGCCGCGGAGTTTCCAGCGGCGCAGGGCAAGACCCTCAAGCAGGTCCTGCTTTCGGCAGGGTCACAGGGCCCCGTCGCCCTGCCCGCCGCCGCCTTCATGCACCTGGGGACCAACCGGTTCCCCTTCGGCGTCTTCGACACGGCCAACAGACCGATCACCAACGCGCAGGTCGCGATCTACGCCGCGCCCGGCAGGGGCGTGGAGGGCCGGGCGATCGGCCCCTTCCCGGCCAGGATCGAGGACCTCACGACGAAGCCCGCGTTCACGGCCAAGACGACGGCCGACGACCCCGACGCGGCCCAGATCGTCTACGTCTCCGACGTGCCGCTGAACAAGCCTGGTCCCTGGGCGTTCGGCGCGCTGATCAAGAGCGGTGGCTCCTACCAGTACAGCCTGCTGACCTCGCCCAACCCGGTCGGCGACTACCCGATGCCGCAGGTCGGCCAGAAGGCGCCGGTGACTCACACCCTGACCGCGAGCCAGGTCTCGGACATCTCGCAGATCGACACCAGGATCCCGCCCGACAACATGCACAGCGACGACCTCGCGAACGTGCTGGGCCGCAAGCCGGTCGTCCTGCTCTTCGCGACGCCGGCGCTCTGCCAGAGCCGGGTCTGCGGCCCGGTCACCGACGCCGCCTCCCAGGTACAGCAGGAGTTCGGCGACAAGGTCGCCTTCATCCACCAGGAGATCTACAAGAACAACCGCATCAACGACGGGCCTCGGCCGCAGATGCAGGCCTACCACCTGACCACCGAGCCCTGGGCGTTCGTGATCGACCGCTCCGGCACGGTGAGCACCGTCCTCCAGGGCGCCTTCAGTGTCGGGGAGCTCGAGGACGCGGTTCGGAAGGTCGCCGGCTAGGCCCCCCACCGGGTGCCTCGCTCGCGCGCGAGCGGGTAGAACTCAGCGTGTGGGGGACCCCGAACTCCTCAGCATGCTGGCCGCCGAGGCCGAGCGCCGCACGCCGACCATCATCGCGGGGGTCGAGGACCTCGCCGCATCGGGAGAGAAGGACTCTGCTCTGCTTGAAGAGCTGCGGGTTGAGGCGCATGGTCTGAAGGGCGCGGCGCTCGTCGTCGGCCAGAAGCGGCTCGCCGACCTGGCGAAGAAGGTCGAGCGGTTCCTCGCCGACTGTGTGGAATCCGGCCGGATCAAGCCGGGCCCCGCCGCGACCGTGGTGGCCGCCGCCAGCGCCTTCAGTGAGGGGGCGCAGGCGGCCGCCGAGGGGGTCGCCGAGCCCTCAGCGGTCGGCGAATCCCTGGACGCGCTCTCCGGTTGATCAGTCCGCCTGATGAAGGGCGAAGGAGATCGCCGCCAGCACCATCCCGCCCATCACGAGCCACGCAGGGATCAGCCAGCCGGCGATCTCGGCGACCCGCAGCGAAGGGCGACGGTAGTCCGGCACGATCAGCGCGACCATGCTCGCCACGAAGACGACCGCGGCGGCGATCATCATCGGCGCCGCGATCAGGGTTCGGGCGGGCGCATCGATGTCGTTGTCGAGCGCTCGACCGATTTGCGAGTTGAGGAGCGCCACCATGACGACGATCACCAAGGAGCCATAGAGCGCGCCGAGCAGTGGCATCGTGAAGGTCATCTCCTCGTCCCGATCCGGCTCCCGCAGCATGGAACGAATCTAGCCCGGCCCGGTTCGCTCGGACCGAGCAGGGACGGGAGCCCACCTCTCAACCGCATAGCGATCTCCGCGTCGCTTCCCTTCATCAGCCCAACGACACGCACGACGCCGACGACCGGATGGAAGTCGAGGGCGTCGCCATAGCCGCTGAGCCCGGACACGAGCGCGTCACCGTCCGCTGGCACATGACCGGCATGTTCTCGGGAGCCCCGTATCTGGGCATTGAGCCAACCAGACGCTCCATCGACCTGCGCGGCATGGGCCTGATCGACGTAGAGGACGGCAAGGTCGCCGGCAACAACATCCACTACGACCAGCTCACGTTCGCGCGGCAGATCGGGATGCTGCCCGCCGAGGGCTCCTTCGGTGACCGGACGATGACCCGCGCCTTCAACCTCGCCACGAAGGGGAGGGCCAAGGTCCGAGAGCGCTCACGACCCTGAGCGTGGACCCCGAGCCGGTCGCGAGCCCGCCGCTGACCGTGAAACTTTTCGACGACGAGAAGAGGCCGGTGGTCTCCAGGCGGCGCGCGTTGGCAATCGGTTAGCAATCCGGTCTCGGAGCACGGGGGAGAGGGCCCGAGATTCGGCTCTAGGATGGGATCAGGGCCGGTAGCTCAGCTGGTCAGAGCAGCGGACTCATAAGCCAAGCGCCAGAGCGAGGGTTTCTCGCACCGGGACGCCATCTGCGCCGCTTTCGGCCGGCTCGCGGATGCGGCCGGATCAGGCA
>DATGDO010000131.1:0-3738 GCA_035310805.1 Solirubrobacterales bacterium | reverse complement strand
GAGGTGAGGCCGGCGCTTCGCACGGCGGAATTCTTCGAGCGCCTCTACGGCAGCGGGCCGGACAGCGCCCGCTCCTCCTCGAGCTTCGCCGAGTTCCTGGCCGAGTTCGACGAGGAGATCCGCCTCACGCCTCGTGATCCGGTGTAACAGCGGAGCCTCCCGCCGTACCATTGCGACGTGGAGGAGACCGCGGTAGGAGGGCGCGCTGAGGCGGGGCCGGGGAGCGACCCGATAGACCGAGCGGGGGCGGTTGCCGCCGAGAACGAGGAAGCGACGGAGGCCTGGAGCGGGGTGCTCTTCGATCGCTTCGTCGAGTACCGCGACCTGATCGTGGACAGCCTGAAGCGTCATGGCGACGCCGCGATGCGCCTGCACCCCCCGAAGCCCGGGGATCGCGTGCTCGACGTCGGCTGCGGCTTCGGCGACACCACCCGGCAGCTCGTCGCAATCGTCGGCCCGGAGGGCGAGGCGGTCGGTGTCGACGTCTCCGTGCCCTTCATCGAGGCCTCGATCGAGGGGGCGGCGAAGGCCGGCGTGGAGAACGTCGACTTCCTCGCCGGGGACGTCCAGGTGATGCAGCTGCCGGGCACCTTCGACTACGCCTTCTCGCGGATGGGAGTGATGTTCTTCGCGAACCCGGTCCAGGCGCTGCGCAACATCCGCGGCGCGCTTCGGCCCGGCGGGCGCCTCTGTGCCGTGGTCTGGAGGCGGAAGCTCGACAATCCCTGGGTCCATCGCGCCGAGAAGGTGGTCGAGCAGTACCTCGATGAGCCCGAGGAGTCGGACGAGCCCACCTGCGGCCCCGGCCCCTTCTCGATGGAGAACGCCGACACGGTCAGCGAGCAGCTGCAGATCGCGGGGTTCGAGCGGCCGACCTTCACCCGCTGTGACCTGCCGATCAAGCTCGGCAACGACTTGGAGCACGCCGTCCGGTTCAACATGGCACTCGGGCCCGCGGCGGAGCTGATCCGGCTCAACGGCAGCGAGGCGGAGAAGATCCGCCCCAGGCTCGAGTCGGAGATCCGCGAGGTGCTTGCGGACTACGCCGGCCCGGACGAAGTCAGCGCTCCCGCCTCCACCTGGATCATCTCGGCGACGGTCCCCGGGTAGTCAACGGGCTGACTGAAGGTTCCCGGCGGACGGCGGCGGGGCGCGGGTCCGGTGTGCTTCAGGACGTTGGTGAGCGCCTCCCGGATGATCCGTGCACGCCCTCGAGCGTCCATGGGAGGGGGCAAACCGTCAAGGACTGGGCCGAATACCCTTAGGGAGTGGCCGAAATGCTCCACAAGGAGGGAATCTCCGCACGCCTCGCTGAGATCCGGGGGCAGCTGAAGCTGCTCTCGGATTACCTTTGACCCGCAGGGGCTGAGCAAAGAGGTCGACCGGCTGGAGGGGGAAATGCAGCGGCCGGGGTTCTGGGAAGACCAGGCCAGGGCCGCGGAGACGTCTGCGCAGCACGCCCGGGCGCAGCGACGCCTCGAGGGCTTTCGCTCGCTGAGCCAGGACGTCGAGGACCTCGGCGAGTTGGCCGAACTCGCCACCGAGGACGAGGAGATGGCCGGGGAGCTCGCCGGACAGCTCGAATCGGTCGAGAGGCGACTTGCCGAGCTCGAGGAGGAGCGGCTCTTCTCGGGGCGCTTCGACGCCGGTGACGCGGTCGTCACGGTGCACGCGGGGGCCGGCGGCACGGATTCGCAGGACTGGGCCGAGATGCTGCTGCGCATGTACCTGCGCTGGGCCGAGCGGCGGGGCTTCAAGGTCGAGATGAAGGAGGCCTCCCCCGGCGAGGAGGCGGGGCTCAAGTCCTCGACCTTCGTCGTCCGGGGGGAGAACGCCTACGGGCTCTTCGCGGCGGAGCGTGGCGTCCACCGGCTGATCCGGATCTCGCCGTTCGACTCGTCTGCGCGCCGGCACACGAGCTTCGCGCAGGTCGACGTGGCGCCGCTGGTGGCGGGCGAGGTCGAGGTCGAGGTCGACGACGCGGACATCCGGGTCGACACCTACCGCGCCTCGGGCGCGGGCGGCCAGCACGTCAACAAGACCGACTCGGCCGTCCGGATCACGCACATCCCGACGGGGATCGTGGTCCAGTGCCAGAACGAGCGCTCGCAGACCCAGAACAAAGCGACCGCGATGCAGCTGCTTCGCTCCCGGCTCCTCGAGCGCAAGGAGCTCGAGCGCGCCGAGGATCTCGCCAGGGAGCGCGGGGAGCAGAAGTCGGCCGAGTGGGGCTCGCAGATCCGCAGCTACTTCCTGCACCCCGACCAGCGGGTCAAGGACCACCGGACCAACTTCGAGGTCGGCGACACGCAGCGCGTCCTCGACGGTGACCTGGACGCCTTCGTCCGCGAGTACCTGAACTACGCCGCGTCCACCTCGAGCCCCGCGGCGGCCAACTAGCGTGGACTCGCCGAGGACGCTCTCGATCCGGAGCTCGGTCGGCGCCTCCGAGAGCTTCGACACGGTTGAGGCCGCGGCCGAAGCGGCGGGCCGAGCCTCGGCCGACCTCGATCAGCCCTGCGACCTGGCGGTCGTCTTTTCCTCCGGCCATCACCTCGGCATGGCGAAGTGGCTGCTCTCCGAGGTCCACGAGCTCCTCGAGCCGAGGGCGCTGATCGGCTGCGGAGCGGGCGGGACCGTGGCCGGAGGGCACGAGCTCGAGGACACGCCGGGCGTCGTCGTCTGGGCCGCCTCGCTGCCCGGCGCGCAGCTCGAGACGATGCACCTCACCGCCGAGCGAGACGGGGAGGGCTTCCGCCTGCTCGGCCTGCCCGAGCCCCTCGCCGTGGCCGAAGACCGATCGGTTCCCAGCTCCGACGAGTCGGTGATCGCTTTCTGTGATCCATTCAGCTTCCCGGCCGAGGTGCTGCTGGCGGCGCTCGAGCGCTCCAGGCCTCGCCTTCCCGTGCTCGGCGGCCTTGCCAGCGCCTCCTTCGCGGGCGGTGCGGTGCTGCTCTGCGACGGCGACGTCCACACCGGCGGCGCCGTCGCGGTCAGTCTGCGCGGCGTGCAGGTCCTGCCCTGCGTCTCCCAGGGCGCGGGCCCCGTCGGCCCCGAGATGACGATCACCAGCGCCGAAGCCAACGTGATCGGCGAGCTGGCGGGGAAGCCGGCGATGGAGCGCCTCGGCGAGGTGATCGCCTCGCTTCCAGAGCACGAGCGAGAGCTGGCCGCCTCGGGAGTGCTGATCGGCCTGGTGATCGACGAGAACCGCCCCGAGTACGAGCGCGGCGACTTCCTCGTGCGCCCGATCATCGGCGCCGATCGTGAATCGGGCGCGATCGCGATCGGCGAACCCGTGCGGGTTGGGCAGACCGTTCGCCTCCAGGTTCGCGACGCCGCCTCCGCCGACGAGGACCTTCGCCAGGCGTTGCGCGCGCAGGCTCGGGCGCTCGGCTCGGCCGGCGCGGCCGGCGCCCTGCTCTTCACCTGTAACGGGCGTGGCTCTCACATGTTCGATCTGCCCGATCACGACGCCTCCGCCGTCGAGGACTCCCTTGGCGCGCCGACCGCCGGCTTCTTCTGCGCGGGGGAGATCGGCCCGGTCGGTGGTCGCAACTTCCTGCACGGGTTCACGGCGACCATGGCGGTGTTTCCGGCATGAGCGATCGCGAGCAGATCGTGCGGACCGTCTACGCGCGCTGGAACCGCAGCGAGGGTGACCTGGCCCTGGACCTGTTCGACCCGGAGGTAGAGATCCATCAGATGGGCAAGCTGTTCGACTCCGAGGGCGCGTTC
>DATGDO010000130.1:0-2155 GCA_035310805.1 Solirubrobacterales bacterium | reverse complement strand
GCCTGGAGCGCGACGGGAGCGTCGCCTCGATGGTGCTCTCCAACCCGCCCCTGAACCTGTTCGGCGACGACGCCTGGGATGCGCTGGTCTCGTGCATCGACGAGGTGGAGGGGTCCGACGCCCGGGCGCTCGTCTGGCGCGCCGAGGGGGACATCTTCACCGGCGGAGTCGACGTGAACAGCTTCAAGCGCGTGCAGGAGGAGGGCAGCGCCTCCGACTCCTTCGGCTCCCTGATCCCGGTGGTGCAGCGCCTCGAGAAGCTGCCGGTTCCGACGCTGGCGCTGGTTCACGGCCTCTGTCTGACCGCGGGCCTCGAGATCTCGCTGGGCTGCGACATGATCTGGGCGAGCGAGTCGGCGCGCTTCGGCCTCGTCGAGGCGGTCGTCGGCCTCACCCCCGGCGCCGGCGGCACGCAGCGGATGGCCGAGCGCGCGGGACCGGCCCGCGCCGCCGAGTTCGTGATGAGCGGCGGCCTCTACGACGCCGCGACGCTCGAGCGCTGGAACGTCGTCAACCGCGTCGTCCCCGACGACCAGCTGCTCGAGAAGGGGATGAAGTTCGCGGACAGGCTCGCGAACGGTCCGACCGTCGCCCATGGCGCCACGAAGCGGATCATCCGCGGCTACCGCTCGGGTGGGGTGGACGAGGCCGATCGTGTCACGCCGAGCGTGTTCGCGGACCTGTTCTCCTCGGAGGATCTGAAGAACGCCGTGCAGAGCTTCCTCGCCGAGGGGCCCGGCAAGGCGACGTTCGAGGGGCGCTAGGGCGAAGCGCTACCCTGCCCGGTCGCAGATGGCGAAGGAAGAGAAGATCGAGATGGAGGGCGAGATCACCGAGGCCCTGCCGAACACGATGTTCCGCGTCAAGCTCGACAACGACCACGAGGTCCTCGGCCACATCTCGGGCAAGATGCGCCGCCACTACATCCGCATCCTTCCCGGGGACCGGGTGAAGATCGAGCTCTCCCCCTATGACCTCGATCGCGGCCGCATCACATACCGTTACAAGTAGTCCGGTCGTGCTCTGCCTGGGTGCCTTCAGCGCCTGCAAGCCCGGACGAGGATGAGGCTCCAGGTGCTGGACGCGAGTGGGGTCGTCTTCGCCACACTCGACGGCTCCAGCTCGGATTCCAGCGGCAACTGGATCCCCTCGGGGCAGCTGCCAAAGACGCTTCCTGCGGGCACGAAGCTCTCGACGGAGTCGTCGCCGGCCTAGCCGAGATAGGACCCGCTCGCGGCCGGGTCCGGATCCGCGAGCTCCGCGATCAGCGAGGACCAGCCGAACTCCTTGGCGCCCAGCCCTTCGCCCGTATGGGGCTGGTAGAACTCCCGCAACCGTTCCTCGGCCACCGCCTCGCCGAGCCGCCTGGCCATCTCCATCGCCTCCGGGTCATAACCGTGGCGAAGCAGCCCCATCCAGATCAGCCAGGCCGAGTTGATCCAGGTGGGGCCGCGCCAGTACAGGCGCCGCAGCGGGCCCCTCCACCTGCGGGGCTCGAAGCTCGGCTCCTCGGCGGAGACCGAGGTCGGGGGGAACGGCAGCCAGTACCTGCGCTGATCGAGCAGGTGCTCCTCGACGAGCCGCCTGCCGATCGCCTCGGGAAGATCCGGCAGCGCCAGCGGTGCCAGGGCAGACCAGGTCGAGGTGCGCACCCGATGATCCCCGTCAGCCCGATCCATTCCGTGCTCGTGGGCCACCTGGCCGCGCGCGACGTCGAGGAAGAGCCCACGCTGCTCCTCCCAGAGATGCTCAACGATCGCCGGCGTGATCGAGGGCTGGCCGGCCGCGATCCGGGCGAGGCACCAGAGCACGTTGGTGACGACCTCGCAGAGCAGCGGGCCGCCGGCGTCGAGCACGCGACGGGCGTCCCAGCCGAGGCGCCGGTTCCTGGCGATCAGGAAGGGGAAGAGCGCCCGCGCGTGGGCGCGGAGACCCCAGATCGCGTCGAACTTGGGCGAGGAGTCGAGCCCTGACTCGTCGGGCTGGACGATCCAGAGGAGACCGTCCCCGTCCAGGTCCCGGTGCTCCTCCAGCCAGCGATGGTGGGCGGCGATCCGCGGCTCCGCGGCCGGATCGCCGACGGCGATCCGCCAGGCCCAGGCGAGCAGTGGCGGCTGGATCGTCGACGTGTTGGGCGCCCTTCGGGAGGTGACGT
>DATGDO010000129.1:0-4956 GCA_035310805.1 Solirubrobacterales bacterium | reverse complement strand
AGAATGGTGAGTGTGATTACCGCGAACACGATTCCCGTGCCGAGGTCGGGCTGAAGGAAGACGAGCCCCGCGGGGGCGAGGCCGAGGGCGAGGACGCGCATCGTCTGGCGCATGGGAGTGCCGCGGCGGGTGCGCTCGATCACGAACGCCGCGAGGGCGACGACGAGCAGCAGCTTGGCGAGCTCCGAGGGCTGGAAGCGGAAGTAGGGGAGCTCGATCCAGCGCCGGGAGCCGCGCGCGGCGGCCCCGAACATGAGGACGAGGACGATCGATCCGATCATCAGCGAGTAGATGCCGACGCGGATCTCCCGGAAGCGCGAGTAGTCGATCCTGGCGACCGCCAGCATCAGCGCGATCCCGACCAGCGCGTAGACCGACTGCCGGATCGCGAAGTAGAGCGGCTGGCCCTGAACCGCGTCGGGTGTGGCCACGGCCAGCGTGAAGATGCTGAAGCCGATCAGGCCGAGCGCGGCGGCGAGCAGCCAGCCGTCGAAGTAGGCCAGGCCGAGGCGCTCCCCGATCCGGGCGCGCCTGGGTGTGAGCGTGAGTGGTGCCGCCTCCATAGAGCTAAACGGGTTGCTCCTCGATCATCAAACGGGCCTGCTCCTCTCGGAACACCCTCGGATTATCGGAGCCCTCGCATGATCAGGGTAAACGTCACCGGGGATTGTGCCGCCATCACTCCTGCGTCTTGCTCGTGCCGGCCGTGGGCGTGATCGGCAGGTGGAAGTAGTGCTCGAGGATGCGCGCGGCGATCGGCGCGGCCGTGTCAGCTCCGAATCCGCCGCGCTCGACCGTCACCGCGACCACTATCTGGGGGTTCCTCGCGGGGGCGAGCACGACGTACCACGACTGGTCGGGCTGGTTGGGGCGCTGCGCGGTCCCGGTCTTGCCGGCCACCGTGAACGGGAAGTGACCGAGGACGGGATATGAGGTCCCGCCCGGCTCCATCGCGGCCCGGGTGAGCCCGGTCATGATCGTGTCCCGCGTCGTGGGCGATATATCGATCTGGCGCCGCGGCGCCGGCCGGATCTCCTCGAGGACCCGACCGGTGACGCTCTCCACGTCATCGGCGACGTGAGGGCGCAGCACCGTGCCGCCGTTGCCGAGGGCCGCGTAGGCGACCGCCATCTGCAGCGGATCGGCCTCCAGGTCTCCCTGCCCGACGGCGAGGTTGATGTTGTCGCCGACGCTCCACGGTCGGTCGGTGAGGTGGTCGTGGTAGAGGCGGTTTCGCCAGGCGGGGTTCGGGATCAGGCCGTCCACCTCGGCGGGCAGGTCGATCCCGGTCTTCTCCCCCAGCCCGTACTGCCGCGCCCAGTCCTGGATCATGCCCCCGCCCTTCGAGGCCTTCGCCCTCATGCCGAGGCTGTAGAAGTAGATGTCGGAGGAGACCTTGAGCGCGTCGCTCATGTCGATCGGCCCGTTGATCGCGTGGCCGGCGTTGTGGAGCACCTGGTTGGCGTCGATCCGCAACGATCCCGTGTCGTTGAAGATCGTGTTCGGCGCGATCAGGTGGTTCTGGAGGGCCGCCGTCGCGGTGATCGGCTTGAAGGCCGAGCCCGTCGGATAGAGGCCCTGGATCGCGCGGTCCGCCAGCGGGGCATCGGTCTTGCGCGAGGTGAGCGCGCGGTACTGGCTCTGGCTGATCGGGTGGGTGAAGATCGAGGGGTCGAAGGTCGGCGCCGAGCCCATCGCCAGGATCTCGCCGTTCTGGGCATTCATCGCGACGAAGGCACCGGGCAGGCCGAACGAGTCGAGGGCGCCCTCGGCGTAGCTCTGCAAGCCCGAGTCGATCGTCAACCGGACGTCGTCGCCGGCCTGGGCGGGCTTTCCCGCCAGCTGCTGTGTCGGGCGGCCGAGGGCGTCCACCTGGACTCGATCGGTCCCGGGCCTGCCCCGCAGGAAGCGGTCGTACTCGTACTCGATGCCGGACTGGCCCACCGTGTCGCCCTGGTGGAGACCCGCGTACCGCGGCTCCTTGAGCTGCTCGGCGGTCACCTCGCCGACGTTGCCGAACAGGTGGGCGGCGACGTCGCCCTGCTTGTACTCGCGGGCGAAGACGCGTTCCACGCTCACCCCCGGGAAGCTCGACTGGTTCTCGCGCAGGTAATAGACCTTGTCCACACCGAGGCCCTTCTTCAGGATCACCGGCCCGCCGGGTGCCGCCAACACCCCGCTCTGGAGCGCCTTGCGGATCTCGTCCATCGACATGCCGGTGACCGTCGAGAGCTGGTGGAGCTCGCGCGAACGCTCCGGGCCCCGGTCGGGAAGGTCGGCCGGGGTGAGCTCGACCGCCAGCTCGGTGCGATTGGCGACCAGGACCTTGCCGTTCCGGTCGAGGATCTCACCGCGGGGGGCCTGCACTCGGATCTCGCGGATCCGGTTGTCGTTGGCCTGGGCCCGGTACTTGTCGCCGGAGAGCACCTGGACGTACCAGAGGCGCAGGAAGAGGACCGAGAAGATCGCGATCGCCAGACCGGTCAGGATCGAGATCCGCAGCGCGAGCGGAGAGGTGCGCCGTTCCGGCTCGGATTCGGGTCGATGCAGATACATCACGGCCTACTGCGTCTCCACGGGACCTTCACCGAGCGGGTGGCTCCTGGCGGAGCCCCCTCGCATGGAGGGGCGCCGGGCGGCCCTTCGCTCGTCGACGAGCGCGGAGCGCACCACCAGTCTGACGACAAGCAGGACGGGAATCGCTAGAGCCGCCCCGATCGCGCTCTTGACGAGCGCATCACGCACGACCAGGAAGCTGACGTCGGCCTCGACACCCGTGCCGATCTGGATGCCTGCGATCACCAGCGCTCCGAGCAGCGTCAGCGCGCCGCCGAGCAGCGCGACCGCGCCCCGAGTCGGGCGGCCCACCGTCTCGCGGTAGCGCCCGGCGACGTAGCCCACGGAGAGCATCGTGAGCGCGAACCCGCCGAGCGTCTCGAGCAGGAGGCAGTCCATCAAGAGGCCGACGGAGAAGGCCATCACCGCGCCGGTCAGGCTTCCGCCCAGCACCCCGACCGAGAACACGACCAGCAGGACGACGTCGGGATTGGTCCCGAAGACGTCCATCTTCGAGAAGCAGACGACCTGCGCCACTGCGGCAAGTGCGCCGAGGGCGACCAGGCGGGCGATGATCCCCGGCGTCAGGATCATCCGTTGCCCTTCCCGGAGTGGGTGGTCAGGACTTTGACGAAGTCCATGTCACGGAGGTCGGCGAACGGGGAGAGGTGCACGCGCTGGTAGGCCTGCTGCTCCTCGGCGGTCGCCTGCGTGACCTTCCCAATCGGGATCCCCGGGGGAAAGATAGAACCGAGGTCCCCGGTGGAGAAGCCCGCCGTGACCACCATCTGGCCCTTTGCGACCTGCGTGCCGCGCTCCAGGTAGTCGAGCTGCAAGTCGTTGGGGTTGCCGACGTTCGGCTCGACCACGCCCGTCGCGCCGCTGGGGTTGACGCGGGCGGTCACGGCGCTGTCGGCGTCGGTGATCAGCGTGACCTGCGCCGTATTCGGGGTCGTCTGTGTGACCTTCCCCGCCAGCCCCTGGGCGGCGACCACCGGATCGTCGACGCGTACCCCGTCGCTCGACCCCTTGTCGACGGTCACCGTCGAGTACCAGACCGTCGGCGAGCGGCCGACGACCCGGGCGGTCACGGGATCCGTGCCATCGGGCACGATGCCGCCGCTGGTCAGCTCGTTGAGCCCGGCCAGCTCCTTGGCCTCCCGCCGGGTCGTCTGCGAGCGGGCGAGCTGATCGCGCAGGCTCGCGACCTCGTCCTGGAGCTGGGCCTTGTCCCCGCGGGCGTTGAAGGTCTCGTGGAACCAGTTCACCAGGTCGCGTACCGGCTTCAGCGCACGGTCCGCTCCGCTCTGGATCGGAGCGAAGATCGTCGAGACGACCTTCTCGGCGCTGTGGAACGGTCCGGCGTTGCCCTCGCGGTAATAGAGGCTGAGCAGCGTCAGCGAGGCGGCGACGAGCAGCAACAGCACCGCCCGTCGACGGCGCACCTGCTTGCGGTACATGTCTTCCTAGCTCTCAAGTTGATTCGAGGGTGCTCCGAGGCGGAGCCGAGGAGCAACCCGTCCTATGGCGAAGCCCGGGCACCCCCCAGGGCGTGCCCGAATGTAGCGCCTAGCTTCAACGGGACTGTAAGAGTTCCCCCAGGAGCGCTCAGCGGGCGCTCTCAGCCCTCGACTGGACGTGGATGCTCTGCACCACGGCCAGGGCCAGGAACGTGCCGAGCACGGATGACCCCCCGTAGCTGATCAGGGGCAGCGTGATCCCGGTGACCGGCATCAGACCGACGTTCATACCCACGTTGACGATCGCCTGGAAGGCGAGCATCGCCAAGACGCCACCGGCGATCAACGTCCCGTAGAAGCTCGTCGCCCGCCGCATGACGCGGAGCAGACGCCAGAAGAGCAGGGAGTAGAGGAAGACCACGAAGGCGGCGCCGAGGAAGCCGAAGCGCTCCCCGATCACAGCGAGGATGAAGTCGGTGTGCCGCTCCGGCAGGAAGAGCAGCTCCGTCTGCGTCGCGTTGTCGCCGCGACCGAGCTCCTGGCCGGAGCCCACTGCGATAACCGCCTGGTTCACCTGGTAGCTCGCGTCCTTCGGGTCGTTGCTCGGATGGAGGAAGGCCGTCAGCCGATCCTGCTGGTAGCCGTGGAGGAACTGCACCCCGACGGCGGATCCCGCCAGGTAGACGCCGCCCGCGAGCAACGCGGCGATGGCGCCGATCGCCGCGAAGTGCTGCCAGGGGATACCGGCGACGAACAGAATCGTGAGCGCGATCGCCACCAGGACGATGCCGGTGCCGAGGTCGGGCTGCAGGAAGACGAGGGCTGCGGGTGCCAGGCCGAGAGCGAGGAGCTTCACGGTGTGGCGCAGCCCCAAGGGGCGCCGCACCCGCTCGAAGACGAACGCCCCTAGCGAAACGCAGAGCAACACCTTGGCGAGCTC
>DATGDO010000128.1:0-13724 GCA_035310805.1 Solirubrobacterales bacterium | reverse complement strand
CAGAACGGCAACCCTCATGAGCGCTTGGGCAGCGGAACGACGTCGCCGCCCGGTCCCTCGCCGTCCGCCGGCTCCGTCCGGTGCTCGCCCGTGATCGTCTCGTAGAGCGCGACCTGCTCCGAGACGACGACGCCGATGCGGCGGATCCCCTCGCGCAACTCGTCCTCCCCGGAGGCGGAGAAGTTGAGGCGCATCGACGAGGCGCCGCGGCCGTCGGCGTAGGCGGCGCGGCCGGGAACGAAGGCGACGTTCTCGCGCAAGGCTTTGGCAAGCAGGTCGGTTGTGTCGATGTAGTCGGGCAGCGTTGCCCAGACGAACAGCCCGCCCTCGGGATGCGTCCACTCGGCCTGCTCTGGGAAGTAGCGCTCGAGCGCCTCGAGCATCGCGTCGCGACGGTCGCGGTAGATCAGGATCAGGTCCTCGATGTAGTCGCGCCAGCGGCCCTCGCCAAAGTACTCGCGGATGAAGTACTGGGTGAGGGTCGAGGTGCAGAGGTCGGCTGCCTGCTTGCCGAGTCCGATCTTCTCCAGGACGGGAGGCGGAGCGGCTACCCAGCCGACGCGGATCCCGGGGGAGAGGATCTTGGAGAACGTGCCGATGTAGAGCACGTAGTCGCCGCCGTCGAGGCTGTACAGGGTCGGCTGCGGCTTGCCGTCGTAGCGAAGCAGCCCGTAGGGGTTGTCCTCCAAGATCAGCACCTCGTGCTCCCGGGCCAGCTGGACCAGGCGCCGGCGCCGTTCGTCCGACATAGTCACCCCGGCGGGATTCTGGAAGCTCGGCACCGAGTAGATGAACTTCGGCCGCCGCCCCGCCGAGAGGAGGGCGTCCAGCAGCTGCTCGAGCTCGTCGACCCGCATCCCGCCGTCGTCGGTGCTGACCTGGTGAATATCGGCCTCGTAGCTGCAGAAGGCGGGCACGGCTCCCGGGTAGGTGGGCGCCTCGCAGATCACCGGGTCGCCCGGGTTGACCAGGGTCTTGGCCACCAGGTCGATCGCCTGCTGACCACCGGTGGTGACGATCAGGTCGTCGGGGTCCGGGGCCATTCCCTCCGCCTCCATCACCTCGACGATGCAGGCCTTGGTCTCCTCGAACCCCTCGGTCGGCCCGTACTGCAGGGCCTCCGCCGAGGACTCATGGGCGATCCGCGTCATCTGCGCGGCGAAGCTGTCGGATGGGAAGGTCGAGGTGTCGGGCAGCCCGCCGGCGAGCGAGATCACCTCGGGGCGTGCCGTGATCGCCATCAGGTCCCGCATCGCGGAGGAGCGCATCACCTGGGTGCGCCGGGCGAACAGCCCGGCGTAGCGCTCCAGGTCGTGCGAGGTGGTGTGGGCGCGGCGCCGGCGCGGGCGCTCGCTGGAGTCCTCCGGCGGGGCCTTCTGCTTCCGTGGATCGGTCATGCGCGACAGTGTTGCGAAAGGAGCTCCGGTGAGCTGCACGGATGATTCGTCCGGCTGGAATCCTGAATTGGGCTTCGGGTACGGCCCTGTAGCCTCCGGCCGATCATGCTCCTCGCCATCTGTCAGGGACTGGGTCTGGCCCTCGCGGTGGGCCTCATCATCGGCGTCGTCGTCCCGCCGATCATGCCCACCTGGGGCGTCTTGGCGGGAGCGGCCCCGCTCGGGATGATCGCCGCGGGCGCGGCGCTCAGCGCGGCGGACGAGGCGCTCTGGCCCGCGTTACCCGTCGGGGTGGTCGGCGCCGGCTTCGCTGCCGCGGTTACTCGCGACGTCGCCTCCGGTGCGGCCCGGAGGCAGCAGGACCGGCTGACCGGAGCCGACGTGCAGGCCGGCAGCGGCGTCACGGCGATCGTCGTGCTCGCCGCGGTGGTGATCGCCGGCGTCAGCCTGGTGCTGGAGCCGTTCTCGCTGCTCGTCCTGGTCGCCCTGACCTGGCTCTGGGTCTCCCGCCGCCGTCGCGCCGAGCGCAAACACGAGGGCCTGCGCGTTCTCCGCTAGATGAGCTCGGCAACCGGATCAAGCGCCTAGCCGTGCGGAAGCTCGTCCTCGTCGTCGTCGACGCCATGCACCCCGAGATGCTTCTCCGGGCGATCGACGAGGACCTCGCACCCACCTTCGGCGCCCTGCTCGAGCGCGGGAATCTCGTCACCGACGTCGTCTCGAGCTTTCCCTCGGTCACCCCGGTGGCGAGCTCGGAGATGATGACCGGCACCGGGCCGGCGGGCCACTGGGTGATGGGCATGAACTGGTACCACCGGCTGGAGCGACGCTACATCGAGTACGGGTCGTCCTTCGAGGCGACGCGCACCTTCGGGCTCTTCAGGGCGATGTACGACCTCGTCTACAACATGAACCTCGACCATCTGAGCTGGCAGGCGCAGACGGTGTTCGAGCGGCTGGGTGACGCCGGAGTGCGGACGGCCGCCACGCCCTTCCTGATCTACCGCGGCCGGCAGCGACATCAGCTCGGCCTCGAGGGACTCGTGCGGAGAGCGGCCGCCGCGGCGAACTTTCGCCACGCCGTCTGGGGACCCGACGAGTTCTTCTACGGCGACCTCTACGCCAGCCGCCCGACCGGCTGCGGGCCCAGCTTCACCAGGCCCGGCGCTCGCGACGAGTACTCGGCGTGCGTCGCCGAGTCGCTGGTCAACGAGGGCGCCTTCGACTTCCTGCTCTTCAGCCTGCCCGACAACGACTTCCACTCCCATCGGCACGGCCCGGAGGCGACTCTCGACTCGATCGCGAAGGCCGACGCGATGTTCACCCGGATCGTCGACGCCGGTGGCGGGCTGGATGCCTTCCTCGCCGAGCACGCCGTCCTGCTCACCGCCGATCATGCCCAGACCGCCGTGGAGCGCGCGCTTCCGCTCGCCGACGAGCTCGGCGAGGACTGGGCGGTGCTGCAGCCGAACACCGATCGCCCGGAAGAGGCCGAGATCGCGGTCAGCCCTACCTCGCGCGCGGGCGCCGTCTACATCCTCGACACCGGCCGCCGGCACCCGGGTACCCACGAACGCGCCCGGCTTCGCCTCCGTGAGCTCGCCGGGGTCGACCTGGTGACCTGGCTGGCGGAGGACGACGGGACCCCCGTCCTGCGGACTGGGGTCGGCCTGCCCGACTCGCACGGGCTCCAGGCCGTGGTCGAGCGGGAGGGATACGAGTTCCGCTTCCGTCCCGGCGGTCGGCTTCGTGACCTGCGGGGCAACCACTGGTCCGTGAGCGGGGAGCCGGAAGCCCTCGCCGGCGACCTGACGCGCGGCCGCTTCGAGTCGGAGGAATATCCAGACGCGCTGGCCCGCCTCTGGTCGGCCCTGACCTCGCCGCACGCCGGTGACGTCCTGATCTCCGCGACCGAGGGATACGAGTGCGTCGATTGGGGCGGGATCAGCCATGCCGGCGGCGGTAGCCACGGATCGCTCGGCCGCGGCGACTCGCTGGCGCCCGCCGTCTTCGTCGGTTGCGGGCCTGACGACCCGGGCAAGCTGCCGCAGTGGGCCTTGCGGGATCTGGCAGCGGTGATCCTCGAGCACTTCGGCGTCGAGGGCGGAAGGCCGCAGGGATGACGCCGGTCGAGACCGCCAAGCGAATCGGACGCGGCACCCTCAAGCCCGGGAACTGGGTTCAGCTCTTCCAGTTCGGGCTGGTGGGTGCGTCGGGGTACATCGTCAACCTGGCGGTCTTCGCGGTGCTGGTCGGGCCCCTGGGACTTCACCATCTCGTCGCGGCCGTGCTCGCCTTCTGCGTCGCGGTCCTGAACAACTTCTGGTGGAACCGCCACTGGACATTCGACGCCAGGCACGCACACGCCGGCTTCCAGGCCGCTCGCTTCTTCACCGTCAGCGTGCTTGCCCTGGGGATCAACCTGGTGGCGCTGGAGCTCCTGGTTCGCAGCGGGATGAACGACCTGCCCGCGCAGGCGATCGCCGTGGCGATCGCGATGCCCTTCAACTTCGTCGGCAACAAGCTGTGGACCTTCGCCTAGCCCGGGCGCTCGTCCTCGCCGCCTTCCTAGCGCTCACCGCCGCCCTGCTGTCACCGGCCTTCGCCGGTGCCAACCCTCCGAAGATCACGCAGACGAAGGCGATCGAGATCGCCAAGCAGGATCCGAAGGCGATCGCGGCCGCCCACGCGCATCCCAACCTGACGCCGTCTGCGAGTCGCAGTCAGTCGACGGGCCTCTGGGAGGTCGGATTCTTCGCGGGCGACAAGGAGGTCGTCCAGGTCGTGGTCGATCCGGTCGGGGGAGACATCGTCGAGTCCTGGACCGGCTATCAGATCGCCTGGAGGATGGCGCGCGGCTATCCGGGCGCTTTCGGACGGACGGTGAACGCCCCCTACATCTGGCTGCCCCTCTGCGCGATCTTCGTCCTCGGCCTGCTCGACTGGCGCCGTCCGTTCCGGCTCGCGCATCTGGACCTGCTCGTGCTCGTCGCCGGGTTCGGCCTTTCGCACTACTTCTTCAACAAGGGCAACATCGGGCTGTCCGTGCCGCTCGCCTATCCGCCGCTGCTCTACCTGCTGGGGCGTGCTCTCTGGCTCGGCTTCCGCCGGGCGAAGGGAAGTGGACTGAGGCCCTCGATCCCGATCGCCGCACTCGCCCTCGCAACAATTGCGCTGGTCGCCGGCCGGATCGTCCTGAACGTGGTCGACTCGAACGTGATCGATGTCGGCTACTCCGGTGTGATCGGCGCGGACCGGATCGCGGACCGCAAGCCGCTCTACGGAAACTTCCCCTCAGACGACGCCTCCGGCGACACCTACGGGCCCGTCGCCTACTACGCCTACGTCCCCTTCGAGCAGGCCCTGCCCTGGAGCGGAACCTGGGACGACCTGCCGGCCGCCCATGCGGCCTCGATCTTCTTCGACCTGGGGACGATGGCGGCGCTCTTCCTGCTCGGCCGGCGGATCAGGAGGGGGCGTAGGGGGACGGAGCTCGGTGTCCTTCTCTGCTTTGCCTGGGCGGCGTGCCCCTACACGGCCTTCTCGCTGGAGTCGAACACCAACGACGCCCTCGTCTCACTCACCCTCGGCGCAACGCTCTTGTGTCTGAGCTCGCCGATCCCCCGGGGCATCACCCTGGCACTCTCTTCGATGACGAAGTTCGCGCCCCTCGCCCTGGGTCCGCTGTTCGCCACCTACGGCGCCACGGCCACCGGATCGCTGCGACGCTACGCGCGGGTGGTGATCCCGTTCGCGGTCGCCTTCGCCCTCACGGTGCTGGTCGTCTGCTTCCAGGCGCTGCAGGACCCGGGTCTCTCCACCTTCTGGCACCGCACCCTGGCAGAGCAGGGCGGTCGAGATTCGCCTTTCAGCGTCTGGGGACAGGCGCACTCGCTCGGCTGGCTGCAGGCCGTCGTCAAGGGCGCGGTGGTGGCGCTCGCCCTGCTGGTGGCCTTCCGGCCCCGCCGCCGCGATCACGTCACGGTCGCGGCGCTCGGGGCGGCGGTGATGATCGGCATGCAGCTCACCGTCGACCACTGGTTCTATCTCTACATCCCCTGGTTCCTCCCCTTCCTGCTGATCGCCCTGTTGGCGACCGGGACGGTGCCCCTAGGAGGGGACCGGGACGAGGATCTGATCGATCCCGCGAGCGAGCCCCTCGTCGCCGATCTCGACCGCGACACCCATCAGCCAGATGTCCTCGTCCGCGGTGTCGAATCGGACCGGCATCTGCGTCCTGAAGGCGCGTAGCGCCTGCTCGCGCCTGACACCGATCACCCCGGCGCGGGAGCCGGTCATGCCGACGTCCGAGATGTGAGCGGTCCCGCCGGGGAGGACCCGGCAATCGGCGGTCGGGACGTGGGTGTGGGTGCCGAGCACCGCGGCGACCCGTCCGTCGAGGTGCCAACCCATCGCCACCTTCTCGCTGGTGAGCTCCGCGTGGAAGTCGACGACGAAGGCATCGGCCGCCCCGGCCAGCGACTCCAATACCTCGTCGATCACTGCGAAGGGATTGCGCTCCACCTGCAGGTGCATCTGGCCGCTCAGGTTGATCACCGCGACCCGCATGGCGGCCGCCTCGGTGATCGTGTGGCCCCGCCCCGGGTTCGATGCCGGGAAGTTGACCGGTCGGACGATTCGCCGCTCGGAATCGAGGTAGGGGTAGACATCGCGGTGGCGGTAGGTGTGATTTCCGAGCGTGATCACGTCGGCGCCCGCCTCGAAGATCTCGTTCGCCGTCTCCGCGGTGACGCCGACGCCGCCCGCCGAGTTCTCGCCGTTCACCACGATCAGGTCGGGCATCCGCTCCGCCCGCAGTCCGGGCAGCGCCGCCGACAGGCCCTCCCGGCCGGCCTTGCCGACCACGTCCCCTATGAACAGGAGCCGCATCAGGCGGCGCAGCGTAGTGCACCTGCGGGGTGCACCAACCCACTAGCTTTCGCGCGATGAGCGAGAAGCCCACGCGGGGGCGCCACCGCCAGGCCGCTCCCGTGCTCGAGGTGGACGGCCTCTCCAAGTCCTTCGGCGGTCAGGTCGCACTGAAGGATGTGAGCCTCGAGGCCTCCCAGGGCGAGCTGCTCGCGGTGCTCGGCCCGAACGGAGCGGGCAAGACGACCCTGCTCTCGATCCTGGCCGGCATCATCCGGCCGGACGCCGGACGGATCAGCCGCTCGGAGGGAGAGGTCGGCTGGGTGCCGCAGCAGGCGGCGCTCTACCGGCGGTTGACCGTCGAGGAGAACCTGCGCCTGTTCGCGCGGATGGAGGAATCGGAGGAGATCGAGGCGACCGTCGAGCGGATGATCGAGCAGGCGGGTCTCGCCGACCGGCGCCGCGACCAGGTCTCGTCCCTCTCGGGAGGCAACCAGCAGCGGATCAACATCGCGATCGGGCTGCTGGGCGATCCCGCCGTGCTTCTTCTCGACGAGCCCAGCTCCGGTCTCGACCCCAGTCAGCGCGTCCGGCTCTGGGAGTTCGTCGCCGGGCTGGCCAAGGGTGGGACCACGGTCATCTACTCGACCCATCAGATCGAGGAGGCGAGCCAGTACGGGGACCGCCTGGTCGTGCTGGCCGACGGCGAGTCGATCTTCGACGGCACGCTCGCCCAGATGCGCCGCGCGGCGGGCGCGCGCCCCAAAAGCCAGCCCGCCACCGCCGAGTACGACTTCGTGCGCTTCTTGCGAAGGAGCGGCTACTGATGCGCTGGCTGCTGGTCAAGGACCTTCAGCTGCTGCGCCGCTCGCCTCTGGTCACGGGCCTGCTGGTGATCTATCCGATCGTGCTCGCCGTGCTGATCGGCCTTGCGATCTCGCGCGGGCCCGAGAAACCGCGGGTGGCCTTCCTCAACCAGATCC
Source organism: Solirubrobacterales bacterium (assembly GCA_035310805.1). Classification (GTDB taxonomy): domain Bacteria; phylum Actinomycetota; class Thermoleophilia; order Solirubrobacterales; family 70-9; genus DASUPK01. The sequence continues at coordinate 6,475 of DATGDO010000128.1, read as the reverse complement.
CGAAGGGGACGGGGCTCAACCTCGGCACAACCGGCGGGTTCAGCCAGCAGGAGGCCTACCGCCAGCTCTGCGCGAAGATCGACTGCATCACGGTGAAGAGCCGCGCGGAGGTCGAGCAGAAGGTCAAGGACGGCGAGGTGCTCGGGGGCCTGATCCTGCCGGCGGACTTCCTCAGCAAGCTGCAGGCGGAGCTCAGTACAAACGCTACGGAGCCTGCCAGGGTCGAGGTGATCGTCAACCAGGACGACCCGCTCAAGGCGCAGATCGTCGACGACCGGATCAGCTCGCTGCTCACCCAGGCCAACCTGCTGCTCTCGGCCAAGATCAGCGACGTCGCGAGCAACTACGAGAAGATCCTGGCCAACGGCGGGGAGTTCACGATTCCGTTCCTCGGGCAGACGGTCCACGTCCTCGGCCTGCAGCGCTCGGAGGCGATCCTCAACTCGATCGCGATGAGGCTGCCGCGCTCAGAGCGCGCCCAGGTCTCCCAGGTGAGCGACTTCGCCCGGCTCGCGCGCCAGAACCTGGCCCTCGCCGACACGCTGCTCTCCTCGGTGCGCCAGCCGATCGCTGTGGACAAGCAGGTGATCGCCGGGAGCATCCCGCCGCTCGACACCTTCGCGGTCGCGGTCGCGGCGGCGATCACCCTGCTCTTCGTCACGGTGCTGCTCGTCTCCGGGTCGCTCGCGCTCGAGCGGGAGGAGAACACCTACACCAGGCTCACCCGCGGGCTCGTCAGCCGGACGGGGCTGCTGATCGAGAAGGCAACCCTCGGCACTGCGGCGGCCCTCGTCGTCACCCTCCTGATGCTGCTCGCCATCACCCCCTTCGAGTCGATCGCCTGGGAGCGCATCTACCTGATCATTCCCGCCATCCTGCTGGCCGGCGCGGCATCCTCGGCGCTGGGGCTGGCGATCGGGGCAGCCGCCCGCGAGGTGAGGGCGAGCGCCCTGCTCGCCTTCGCCCTGGCGCTGCCCGTCGCGTTCGTCTCGCTGGTGCCCTCCGGTACCGTCGGCAAGGGCCTGCTCGACGTGATTCACGTAATCGCCGGGGCCTTTCCGTTCCGCCCCGCGGTGGACGCTTTCTCTGGGGCGCTGGCCGCATCGGGCCCTGACCTCGGCCTGCCGCTGCTGCACCTGGCGCTGCTGACGGTGGCCTATCTCGTCCTCGCAAGACTGGCCTTGCGCCGATTCGCGTAACCGGTCGTCGCGCGGGTGGCGTCGAATTTCCGCCCACGCGCGGCCAGTGCGTGTGCGGCAAGTTCGGCGACAGGACCCGCGCGCCGGGCGTTCCGTGAACCGGCCCTAGAATCAGCGGCATGAGCTTTCCCGCGACACGCCTCCGGCGCCTGCGTCGCACCGAGCCGCTGCGCGACCTGGTTCGGGAGACGGATCTGACGGCCGACCATCTCGTGCAGCCGCTCTTCATCACTGCCGGGGAGGGCGTGCGCGATCCGATCGCCTCGATGCCAGGGATGGAGCGCCTCTCCATCTCCGAGGCGGTCGCCGAGGTGACCGAGATCGCCGCCGCCGGGGTCAGGGCCGTGCTGCTCTTCGGCATCCCGGCGAGCAAGGACGAGGTCGGCAGCGAGGCCTACGACGACGAGGGTGTCGTCCAGATGGCGGTCCGGGCGCTGAAGGAGGCGCACCCCGAGGTCGTGGTGATCACCGACGTCTGCCTCTGCGAGTACACCTCGCACGGGCACTGTGGGATCGTCCGTGATGGGGAGGTCGACAACGACCTGACCCTCGAACTGCTCGCCAAGGCCGCGATCTCTCACGCCGCCGCCGGCGCCGACGCGGTCGCGCCCAGCGACATGATGGACGGCCGGGTCGGCGCGATCCGCAGCCAGCTCGACGAGGAGGGCCACTCCTCGGTGCCGATCGTCGCCTACAGCGCCAAGTATGCGTCCGCCTTCTACGGGCCCTTCCGGGAGGCCGCGAGCTCGACCCCGGAGTTCGGCGACCGCCGCGGCTACCAGATGGATCCCGCCAACGCCGACGAGGCCCTCCGGGAGGCGAAGCTCGACCTCGAGGAGGGGGCCGACGTCGTCATGGTGAAGCCCGCTCTGCCGTACCTGGACGTGATCCGCCGGGTCAAGGATGCGACCGGCGCACCGCTCGCCGCGTACCACGTCGGTGGCGAGTACTCGATGCTGAAGGCCGCCGCCGCGAACGGCTGGATCGACGAGCGCGCCGCGGCGATGGAGTCGCTTACCGCGATTCGCCGTGCCGGTGCCGACCTGATCATCAGCTACTTCGCGAAGGACGCTGCCGCCTGGCTGATGCGAGGGCGCGCGTGAGCGCGACCCGTTTCATGGAGGCGGCCCGCCGGTGAACCAGCCCGCCGACGGGATCACCACGGCGACGGCGAAGCCGAAGCTGCGCTCGCGCGCCGGCGGAGCGGCCGTCCCGCTGGACGAGACCGACAAGCGGCTGATCAACCTGCTCCAGTCGAGCTATCCGCTGGAGGCTGAGCCGTTCGATCTGATCGCCTCGGAAGCGGAGCTCGGCCCGAGCGAGGTCAAGGCCCGCACACAGCGCCTGCTCGACGACCGGATCATCCGCGAGATCACCCCGATATTCGACACGCGCGCGCTCGGCTACAGCTCGATGCTCGTCGCGGCCAAGGTCGATGCCGAGAACCCGCACCGCGCCGCGCAGATCATCAACTCGCACCCCGGCGTCTCGCACAACTATCTGCGCACCCACGAGTTCAACCTCTGGTTCACGATCGCCACGCCGCCTGACTCGGAGCTGGGGCTCGAGGGCACGCTGCGCGTCCTCCGGGACCTGACCGGCGCCGAGTCGATCCGCGAGCTGCCGACGCTGCAGCTCTTCAAGATCAACATGAACCTGGAGATGGAGGGAGGCACCGAGGAGCTCTCCGCCGCGGTCGAGGCGGCACCGCCCCGCGAGCTCGAGCGCCAGCCCTACGACGACACCGACGTCGGTGTGATCCGCGCCCTCCAGGGGCCGATGGAGGTGACCGACCGCCCCTACGACGCGGCCGCCCATGAGGTCGGCATGAGCACCGATGACTTCCTCGAGCACCTGCGGGGCATGGTCGATCGGAAGCTGCTGCGCCGTGTCGCGGCGATCCTCTTCCACCGCCGGGCCGGCTTCTCCGCGAACGGGATGGGCGTCTGGCGGGTGCCCGAGGAGAAGATCCTCGAGGTGGGCGCGCGGATGGCGGCGGTCCGCGGCATCTCCCACTGCTACCAGCGCCCCACCTATCCGGATTGGCCCTACAGCGTCTTCACCATGGCGCACGGCCGGTCGAAGGAGGAGTGCGACGCGATCCTCGACGGGATCGCCGACGAGCACGACCTCCACGGCGACGATCGCGCGGTCCTCTATTCCTCGACCGAGTTCAAGAAGATCCGCCTCCACTACTTCACCGACGACTACGCGCGCTGGGAGGCTGAGCACTCATAAGCCGGTCCGAGGAGCTCTACCGGCGAGCTCAGGAGCTCCTGCCCGGTGGCGTCAACTCCCCGGTGCGGGCGATGCGCTCGATCGGCCGCAACCCGATCTTCATCGCGCGCGGCGAGGGCCCCTACATCTGGGACGTCGACGGCAACCGCTACGTCGACTGGGTCTCCTCCTGGGGGCCACTGATCCTGGGGCACGCCGACCCCCTCGTCGTCGAGGCGATCCGGGAGGCGGCGGGGCGCGGCACGAGCTACGGCGCGCCGACCGCCGGCGAGGTCGAGCTGGCGGGGGAGGTGGCCGGGCGATTCGCGAGCGTCGAGATGATCCGGATGACCAGCTCAGGCACCGAGGCGACGATGTCGGCGCTGCGCCTGGCGCGAGCGGTCACGGGTCGCACGACGATCGTCAAGTTCGCGGGTGCCTACCACGGGCACCTCGATGGCCTCCTCGCCGAGGCAGGTTCGGGGCTGGCGACCGCGGGCGTCCCGGCCAGCCCGGGCGTCACCGAGGCTCAGGCATCCGACACGGTGATCGTGCCATGGAACGACGCCGCCGCCGTGGAGCAGGCGATCGCGACCCGGCAGCCGGCCGCGGTGATCGCGGAGCCGATCCCGGCCAACATGGGCGTCGTGCCGCCCGATCCGGGATTCCTCGAGGAGATCAGGGACGCGACCGCCGACTCCGGAGCGCTGCTCGTCCTCGACGAGGTGATCAGCGGCTTCCGGGTCGCCCGCGGCGGCGCCCAGGAGCTGCTCGGGGTGGAGGCCGACCTGACCGTGATGGGCAAGGTGCTGGGCGGCGGGCTGCCCGCGGCGGCCTGCGGCGGCCCGCGGGAGCTGATGGAGCGGATCGCGCCGGTCGGCGACGTCTACCAGGCGGGAACCCTCTCGGGCAATCCACTCGCTGTCGCGGCGGGGCTCGCCACCCTGCGCAGGCTCGACGGGCCCGCCTATGCCGGGATCGAGTCGATCACCAGTCGGCTGGCCGACGGGCTGCGAGAAGCGGCCGGCGACCGTCCGGTTCAGGTCAGCGCCGTCCCGGGTCTGGTCACCGTCTTCTTCAGCGCCGCCTCCGTCCGCGACTTCGCCGGAGCATCCGCCTGCAACGCGGCCGCTTACGGGCGCTTCTGCCGCGCGATGCTCGACCGGGGGGTGTATCCGCCCGCCTCGCAGTTCGAGGCCTGGTTCCCCTCGCTGGCTCACGACGAAGAGGCGATCGAGCAGACCATCGAGGCTGCGGGCCAGGCCTTCCGCCAGGCCATCTCCTGACGCAGGCCCTAAGCTCGATCTCCCGCATGCCCACGACGACGACCTCGCTCGCCAGCCTGGCGGCGCTTCTTCGCGACGGCGAGAACGTGATCTCGCCCTACGTCCGCGAGTCCAGCGAGGAGCCGGCGCTCGGTGCCCTCGCCGCCGCGGGACCGCGGGCCGCTGAGGCCCCCGGCGAGTACACCCTCCTGGTCGAGGCGATCAGGGAGGGCTACCTGCTGCACTACGAGACCCCGAGGCTGATCGAGGGGGCAGATGCGGATCTGCGGCTGCTCGCGGGCGACTATCTCTACGCGCTGGGGCTCGAGCGGCTGGCCGCCAGGGGAGACCTCGAGGCGGTCAGGGAGCTCGCCGACCTGATCAGCCTTTCCGCCCAGATTCATGCCGAGAATGGGCCGCTTTCGCCCGACTACGCCGCGCGGGCGCTCTGGCTTGCGGCGATGGTCGCGGTTGCCGCGGGATCGACCGACACACACGAAAGCGCCAAGGAGTCGCTTCGCCGCGGGGATCCCGAGGCCCCCGGGAGCCTGGTCGAGTCGGCCACCCAAAACGCCCGCCGGGTGGGCATCGGCGGTGCCCTGGCTCGCGCAGCCGACTCGATAGGCTTCCCCGCCGAGGACCTGCCGGACAGTGGCTGAAGAGGGAAACGACAAACAGGGGAAGCCGCAGGGGCTGCCGACCCCGGATCCCGCGGGCTACTTCCAGGGGGAGTCCATGACTCGCCGGACCGCCTTCACCGTCGGTGGCCAGGCGCTGGGCGGCATCGCCGGGCTCGCCATCGTGCTTCCCGCGATCGGCTTCGCGGCTGCGCCCCTCTTCGAGCAGGAGGATGAGCCCTGGCAGACCGTCGGCTCGACCTCGGACTTCAGCCCGGACACCTATCGGCCGGTGGTGATCACGGCCGTTCAGGGGATCGGGGAGGCCGGCAAGACGACCGTCTACGTCCGCCAGGGTGATCCGAATTTGACCGGGCTGCCGTCGGGATACGAGCCTGAGACTTCGAACGAGTACATCGCGATCACCACTCGCTGTGCCCATCTCGGCTGCCCGGTCAACTACGTCCCCGCCGCCGGCAACTTCATCTGCCCCTGCCACGGTGGGGTCTACGGCTTCCTCGGCGAGCGGATCGGCGGCCCGCCGGTGCGCCCGCTCGACCGCTTCCAGACCCGCGTCGTCAATGGGCAGGTCGAGGTCGGCGCCCGCTACAGCGTCACGAACCACTTCGATCCCGTGCGCGCTCGCGATCCCGGTGAGTTCACCGGCGGGGTCTGGAACGTCCTCTACCCGCCCCGGCCCTCGGTGCCGCCGCCGCCTTAGAGGGTCCGGTGCCCAAGCTTCCGAGACCAGGACCGCTGAGCCGCCCGGCAAGGCCCGGAGAGCGGGCCAACGGCGCGAAGGGGAACGGCGCGAAGGGGAACGGCGCTGGGCCGGTCGACGTCGCCAAGGAGGCCGGTGGCGACGTCCTCGGCTGGGTCGACGAGCGGACCGGCGGCTCGAGCTTCCTCACGGGGTTGCTCTTCCGCAAGGTGCCAAAGGGCACCAACTGGTTCTACACGCTCGGCTCCGCGACCCTGTTCGCGTTCACCGTGCAGGCGATCACCGGGGTCTTCCTGGCGATGTACTACACGCCATCGCCGACCCAGGCCTACGGTTCGGTCACCCATCTCACCAACGACGTCTGGCTCGGCGAGTTCGTGCGCGGCATGCACAAATGGGGCGCCTCGGTGATGATCATCGTGATCTTCCTGCACATGGGGCGGACCTTCTTCTTCG
>DATGDO010000127.1:0-5118 GCA_035310805.1 Solirubrobacterales bacterium | reverse complement strand
CGTCCTCGATCTCGCGGAAACGCGGGTCGAGCCCGGCGGCGAACGGATGCGCGCGGAGCAGCCGGCTGCAGAAGCCGTGGATCGTCGAGATCCAGGCCCGGTCGCTCGCCTCCGCCACGGCCAGCAGCTCGTCGCGCTCGCTCCCCTGGCCGGACAGGGCCCGCTCGCTGAGCTCCTCGCGGACCCGGCGGCGCAGCTGGTCGGCCGCGCGCTCGGTGAAGGTGAAGGCGAGGATCCGCTCGATGCCCATCTCGGGGTCGAGCGCCGCCGAGCAGAAGCGCTCGACGAGGACCGTGGTCTTGCCGGTCCCGGCGCCGGCTCGCAGGAAGACGTCGCGGTCCCGCTCGGCGACGGCCTCGCGCTGCTGTTCGGTCCGCTCGGTCATTCCTCGACCTCGTCGTCCGAGACCGGCTCGTCCTCGGAGAGGCCGCGCTCGCGGCGGCAGATCGACTGGAAGTGGCAGTAGCTCGGGCAGGCGCCCGTGATCGGGCGGCGGCCGATGTCCCCCGCCTGGATCGCGGCGATGATCTCCTCCGCCCTCGCCCCGGCCTCCTCGAGGGCGTCGTCGAAGTCCTCGTCGTCGAGGTGGTCCCCGGGCCTCGGGTCGAGACCGGAGAGCTCCGCCCTGAGCGACTTCCGGAGCAGGCCCTTCGGCTTCCGGTCCGCCTCGTTACGAGCGCCCAGGGGCCGGTAGAGGCCGCCGGCCAGGTCGAGTCCCCAGAGCTCCCTGGCGGCGAGCAGGTAGAGCTGCAGCTGGAGCTTGCCCTTCTCCAGCATCCGCTTGCCGCCTTCGACCCTGGCGCCCGACTTGTAGTCCTGGACCAGCGCCTGGCCCCCCGGTCCGAGGTCGATCCGGTCGATCTGGCCGTGCACGCCGCCGCTGCCGAGCGGCAGGGCCCCCTTCTCGGAGTCATCGAAGCCGAAGCGCGCCTCGGCGAGCTCCGGCGCGGGACGGAAGGGCGTCGGCGTCCGGGCCTCGTCGGCGAGAAAGGCGAGAACCAGCCCCTCGACCCGCCGCAGGGCGGCCGCGGTGTCGGCACGCTCACGGGGGAGCTTGCCTGGACCGAGCTCGGTGACGAGCTCGCTGGCACGGTTGAGCCAGACCGGCAGCGTCTCCGGGGTGGGCCGGCCCTCCGGAGCCGGCGGCTTCGCGTAGAGGCCCTCGAGGACCTGGTGGGCGATCTGACCCGAGGTCAGGGGCTCGTCCTCGGGACCGATCCGCTGCGGCCTCAGCTCGTGGTCCACGAACCAGCGGTAGGGGCACTCGGCGTACTCCTCGAGCGTCGATGGGCCGAAGAGCTCCTGCGAGCGCATCCGCTCGAGGACCGGCTCGAGGCTGAGCGGGCCGGGGCGAAGCCGCCCGCCGCTCGCCCTCAGCCGCGCAGCCTCGAGGCGGGCGCCGGTCCGGGCGCGGATGCCCTCGTCGACGCCGGGGGCGTCGCCTCCGCTGGCGGCCTCGGCGCGCGCCAGCTCGTCCTCGCTGGGTGCGGATCCCGGAGTGAAGACGGAGTCGGCAAGCCCCCTGCCGCCGGCCTCGGCGACGAGCGCCTCGTCGCGCTCCTCCGTCTCCCGGGGGAGCGGAGGCGCGAGCAGCTCGCGCGCCTCGTCCACGAAGGGAGAGCGCGCCGTGGCACCGCCCTCGTCGTCGGCGCTTCGCCAGGAGAGCCAGAGCCTCTCCTTCGGCCGCGAGAGGCAGACCGAGAACAGATAGCGGTCCTCGATCTCGGCCTTCTTGCGCGGCGGCAGGGCCAGCGCGGCCCGGGCGTCGTCGGAGAGCAGCGGCCCGCCGGTGTCGCGGCGCGGGAATTCCCCGTCCTGCATCGAGCAGACGAACAGGTGGGCGACCCGCCGGGCCCGGGCCCGGTACGGGCTGATCACCCGCACGCGCCCCTCGGTCGGGCCTCTCCAGATCGGGACCTCGAGTCCGCTGATCGCGCCGATCACGTCCGCCGGCGAGGCGGGCAGATCGAGGTCGGCGAGCTCACCCAGCGCGCGCTCGATCTCCGCGCCGGCGCGCAGCTCGAGGGCCCGCTCCTCGCCGGCCACGGCTCCCTCGCCGCGAATCGTCGCCTCCGCGATCCAGCGCGCCTGCCGCCCCGCCTCGTGCAGGAGCGCCGGGCCCGAGCCCGCCGAGCGGAGCTTCTCGACGCCGGGCAGGCGGCGGCTGCCGTTCTCGCCGCCGTCGGCCCAGGAGGAGAGCGCCTCGTCAGCGGTGCGGACCCGCCCGCGGAGCAGCCTGCGCTGGAACCAGTCGACGCTCGAGGGCGAGGCGATCCCGGGGGTCCGCAGGTAAGCGAGCAGATCGTCGGCGCGACGGCGGCCGACCGCCGCCTCCAGCAGGGCGATCAGGCCCGCGCCGGTGCCGGTGCGGGTAGCGGCGAGGTCGGCCTGCACCGCGACCGGGATCCCGAATCGCGACAGCACGCGGCCGTAGAGCGGACCCGCCGACCCCGGATCGCGGAGGACGATCGCGATCTCGCCGGGCCTCACTCCGTCGTGGAGGAGCCGGGCGACCTCGCCGCCCACGGCCTCGGCCTCTGCAAGGTCGCCGGCCGAGGCGAGCAGGGCCAGCCCGCCGTCGTTGTCGATCGGCTCCTGCTCGGCGGCGAGATCGCCGAACCGGCGCTCGAGCTCGAACAGGGTGGAGCTCCGGGTGAAGCGCGGGACGGACTCCAGACGCTCGATCGCCACCCCCTCGACGTCCCGGAGCTCGGCGAAGAGGGCGCCTCGGGCACCGGTCAGGGTCTGGCGGTCCTCCCAGGGCAGCGCCACCGTCACCGGGCAGCTTCTGGCGAGCTCGAAGACGAGCTCGAGCTGCTCCCGGGTCAGGTCGTCGAATCCGTAGAGGAAGACCGGTCGGGCGCCCCAGGCATCGGGCCGGGACCGCAGCGCCGAGGTCGCCGCCGCCGCCAGCGTGTGCTCGTCGTGGCGACCGACCTCCTCGCGGACCTCCGCGAAGGCGACGTACAGGCCCGCGATCTCCCGCTCGTACTCGCCGGCCTCCGCCGCCCGCTCGGCGAGGGCGGCCGGGTCGATCAGCGCGGCCTGCAGCTCCGAGATCAGGTCCTCGAGCGCGGCCGGGAAGCCTTCTCGCCCGGAGGAGGCCGCCAGCAGCCTGAGCTTGGCCCGCGAGAGCGCCTCGCGGGCGAGTCTGCGCCGCTGAATCCTGCTCAGCGCCGGGCCGCCGGGCGCGTCCGTCGCCCGGGCGACGAGGGAGAAGAGCTCCTTGAAGGTCCCGGCGCGCGCGCCGATCACGGCCGCGCCCTCCCGGGTCAGCTCCTCCTCGAAGCGCTCGACGTCGTCCACGGTGGGCACGACCAGGACCGGGTCGCGGGCGGCGGCCGCGCGGAAGGCGTCGAGGACGGCCCCCGTGCGACCGGAGTTCGGTGGCCCGATGATCAGCTTGAGCGGCATGATTGACCGGGTTGCTCCTCTCGGAGCACCCTCGCGTCTCAGCATAGGCCGGGTCGCGGCGCGGATCCAAGGGCTCGGAGGGGCCGAAGGCGGCCGCCGTTCCGGACGCGAAGCGGAGTAGATGGCGTGATTCTGCGCATAACGCGCGGAAACTCGGTGCCGGTTTTGCCGTCGGGGGGCGACTCTATCTTGGCTTCAGATCAGAGATCCAGAGCGAGCACAGGAGCCCCGACCGAGATGACACTCTGCTTCGTAGACCCAGCCGACGCCATCAGGGCGATCGCCGACTCGGTCGGCCGGGAGGCCCGCCGCCAGCTCCTCGGCGAGGCTGTCAGGGCCTGGGTCGACGAGATCCCGGACGAGGAGCTTCAGGAGCACTACGCGAAGGCGATCTCGGAGCTCGACGAGCACGACATCTCCATGCTCGCCGCCTGGCACGGCTCGATGGAGGTCGGCCAGCCGGTGCCAAACCGCGACTTCCTGATGGGAGCGTTCCAGTCGCTGGGAGACAACCGCCGCGAGGCGCTCAAGCTCGCCGCCGGCTTCCGGGGAGAGGAGGCCTTCGAGGAGGGGATCTCCGAGGAGCGCGCCCTCGAGCTCGTCCTGGAGTGGCTCTCGCCGCCCCGCCTGATGGAGCTCTGCCGCGAGGCGATGGAGCTCTACATGTGGGACCGCGGCGGCTCGGACAACTGAGCCGTTAGAGACCGAGCGCCTCTCGGATCTCCGGGATCGCCTGGTCGTTGTGCACGTAATGGACGGCTGGCATGCCCAGCTCGCGAGCGGTCTTGCAGTTGACGTCGGTGTCGTCGATGAAGAGGCATTCCTCCGCCTGGATTCCGCCGAGGCGCTCGAGCGTCAGTTCGTAGATCTCGCGGTCGGGCTTGCGGCAGCCGACGAAGCCGGAGTCGACGACGACCTCGAAGATCTCGTCGACCGGCAGCATCGAGCGCCAGAGCGGCTCCCACTCGCGCACGTTGTTGGTGAGCAACCCCATGCGGTGGTTGTCTCTCGCCTCGCGCATCAGCTCGATCATCGGCTCGTTGGGGTGAAGGGCCTCGAAGTAGATCTCGCGGAAGCGGTGGAGCTCCGGCCGGTGCCCGAGCGCCGGCTCGAGGGCATCACCGAGCTTCAGCAGGAACTCCTCCTCCGTGAGCCGCCCGGTCTCGAGCTCGTAGAGGGGATGGGCGCCCTCCTCCCTCTGGATGTATCCCATCGCCTTGCCGAGCTCCTCGAACGGGATGCCGGTCTGGTCCTGGACGGCGGCGAAGGACTGGACCAGCGGTGTGGTGAGGACGCCGCCGAAGTCGGAGATCACGGTCGTGATCCTTGTCCCGCTCATGATCTCCAGAGGAGGTAGGTGCCGAGACCCTCGGCGCCGTCGGTGTGACAGCGGAACAGCCCCGCCCAGATTCCGCCCGCCCTCACTCCGCCGAGCAGTGAGCCGGCCACGCGGACGGCGCCCGCCCGGCTTGCCTGGTCGACGTCCCGCGGCCAGAGCTCGAGCCCGATCCGGGTGGGATCGCCCCCGGACGCGTACTGCGTCGTGATCAGCGATTCCTCGAAGGGTGTCGCCTGTTCGCCGTCGATCCGCCAGCCCAGGACGCTCTCGTCGCCGTGGCCGGCGACACCCGGCTCGCCCCTCGCGGTGCCGACCAGCAGGGTGTCGTCACCAGCCTCGACCGTCAGCTGCCGGAAGACCGCGGC
>DATGDO010000126.1:0-2999 GCA_035310805.1 Solirubrobacterales bacterium | reverse complement strand
TATGAGCACGTCCCGGTGCCGCCCGGCGGCAAGCCGCAGGCGGAGGAAAGGATGCTCGAGCTGCTCGATGGCAACGTGGACTTGGTGGTGCTCGCTCGCTACATGCAGATCCTCTCCGCCGAGTTCCTTGAGCGGATCGGTGTGCCGCTGGTCAACATCCACCACTCCTTCCTGCCGGCATTCGCCGGCCCGGACCCGCACCGGGAGGCCTACGAGAAGGGCGTCAAGATCATCGGGGCCACCGCCCACTACGTGGTCGAGGAGCTCGATGCGGGGCCGATCATCGAGCAGGACGTCGCCCGCGTCTCCCACCGCGAGTCGATCGCGGACCTGACCCGGCTCGGCGAGGAGATCGAGCGCAGCGTCCTGGCCCGCGCGGTGGCGCTGCACCTCGAGGACCGCACCCTGGTCTACGAGAACAAGACGATCGTCTTCCAGGGAAGAAGCTTCGGCTAGCTCACCGGGATGCGGCTGTCGGCGCCACGCTCGCGGGCAGGGGGCCTCTCGGAGAGGCGGACCGGCGCGGCCGACAGGGCCCGCAGCCGCATGTCCGACCAGGTGACGCCCTCGCGGACCAGGGCGGGCACGCCGAGCGCGACGGCCGTCGCGATCTCGACCGCCTGCAGGATCACGCCGTAGGCCAGCGCGTCGGCGGCCGGGACACCGAACCCCTTGTTGAGCACGCTGATGATCGCCAGCTGGAAGATCCCGATGTTGGACGGCGTCGCCGGCACGACCGCCGTCACGTTGACCGCGAAGAGGCAGGCGGCGGCGGCGCCGATCGCCACCTGGTGATCGAGGCCGAGCGCGGCGAAGAGCGCCCAGCAGGCGGCGAGCTGGAGGAACCACGCCGAGAGCTGCGCGAGCGCCGCGAAGGGACCCCTGCGCGGGTCGCGGAAGACGGTCAGGCCCCTGCGCGCCTGCTGCAGCGCGCGGCGGACCGCCCTGATCGCACGGGCGATCCGGCCCTGCCCGTTCACCTTGACCACCGACGGCGCCATCAGCACCGCGAGCAGGACGAGCAGCGGCGCCGTCGAGACGAGGAAGAGCTTCTGGGTGCTGGCCTGGAAGAGGTCGGTCGTCGAGACGATGATCCCGCCCAGCAGTACCAGCGCGAGGATGTTGAGCGCGGTCTGCGAGACGAGCGTGCCGATCAGGACCGGGAAGGTCTCTCGAATCCGGCCGACGTGCCGGGAGAGGACCATCGCCCTCGCCGGTTCGCCGAGGCGGGCCGGCAGGGTCGCCGACATGAGCACGCCGATCATCGTCGCCGAGGTGACGTCGCGACGGCGCAGATGGCGGGCCGGCAGCGCCGCCCGGGCGATCGCCACCCAGGAGGCTGCGCGGGCGAACATCGCCGCGACCATCAGGGCGCAGGCGATCAGCACCCACTTCAGGTCCGAGCCGATGATGTTGGTGGCGACCTGGTCCACCCCGATGCGGCGAGCGGCCAGCGCGGTCAGCCCCAGGCCCAGAACGCCGGCCACGGCGACCCCCGCCTTTCGGGCGGCCCGCCGGCCACGGCCGTGGCTCTCGACGAGCGTCGGCTCCAGGGACGGCAGGCGCTGTGCGGGCCGCCTCGCGCCGCCGTCGATGCAAACCAGGCCGGTGCGCCTGGCGGCCTCCTCCGCTCGCATGACGGGCGCCGGCGCCGGCTCGATCGCCCGCTCGTAGACCTCGGTCACCTCCTCGGCGATCCGGGGCCACGCGTAGCGCTCGGCGCTCCGGCGACCGGCCTGGCCCATGGCGACGATTCGCCTGGGCTCGTGCGCGAGCAGCTGGAGCTCCTCGGCGAGCGCCTGGGGATCGGCGGGGGGCACCAGGACGCCGTCGACGCCGTTGGTGACGACGTCGCTGTAGCCGGCGATCTTCGAGGCGACCACGCCGGTGCCCGCCGCCATCGCCTCGATCAGGACCATGCCGAAGCTCTCGCCGGCAAGCGAGGGCGCGCAGAGCAGATCGGCCTCGCCGAGCTGCCGCCAGAGCACGGAGTCCGTGACCTTCCCGAGCACGTCGATGTGGGACATCAGCTCCGGGTCGGTGAGGCGGCGGGAGACCTCCTCGGGGTCGGCGCCGACCACCGTCAGCCTGGACGGAACGTGCTCGACCAGGGCCTGGAAGGCGGCGAGCAGGACCGGCAGCCCCTTGCGCTCCTCCGCTCGGCCGACGAACAGGAGCCGCAGCTGCTCGCTCGGCGGCTTCGGGCCCTGCGGAGCGGCCTCGATGTCCACCCCGTTCGGGACGATCGTGTACTCGCCCCCGAACCAGCGCCGGCCGGTCCAGGCGGCGGCCTGGGAGACCGCGATGCGGGCGGAGAGCTGGTTGAAGCGGCGCCGGGCGCCGAGCAGGGTCGCGGTGTGGTTGGGAAACGCCTTGGTCGAGTAGGCGTGGAAGGTGCCGACGACCGGCGCGCCGCGGAAGACCGTCGCGTCCCAGCCGACGATCGGGGCGAGGGGCTCGTGGACGTGGACGACGTCGTAGCGTCCCGCGCGGAGCTCCCGCCTCAGCGAGATCGGGCCCTCGGGGAAGAGCGAGAGGTTGGAGACCGCGCCGTTCGCCCCGATGCCGACGCTTCGGCCAAGTGGGACGAGGTAGTCGGGAGCCTCCCGCAGCTCGGGGTGGGAGCGGTGCAGGCGGCGGCTGATGGCGTCCGGCGGATCCCAGGGAGCGAGAACCCGAACGTGGTCTCCCCTGGCGATGAACTGCTCCGCCAGGGCCTCAACGTGCCTGTTCACGCCCCCCTGATAAGTCCAGGAATACGGCGAGACGAGCGCGATGCGCATCAGGTCAGGGTACCGTGCCGACTGGCCGGGGTCTGTGCGGGTTCACACGGATTGGCCCGGCGCTGCGTGCGTGCCCAGGCGCAGGCGAGCGCCCCGGCCGCGAGCGCGGCGGCCATTACCCTTCGTCTCGTGACCGCCCGCACCTTCGTCAAGTTCACCTTCTTTAAGCTCGATCCCGCCTGGCGCCGGCGCGGCGCCGAGGAGCGGGCCGCCGAC
>DATGDO010000125.1:0-2983 GCA_035310805.1 Solirubrobacterales bacterium | reverse complement strand
ATCTCGATCGACTCGCCGTCGATCGTCCAGGTGGTGACGCCCTCGAGCCCGTAGATCGTCTCCTCGAAGGCGTCGTGGCTATGCGGCGCCGGCATCTTGGAGCTCGCCGGCACATAGCACTCGAAGACGCTGACGCTGCCGTTGGACTCGGAGCCCTCGACGAGGAAGCGGACGCCGAGCTGGCCGACGGTGATTGTCTCTGTGGTGGCTTGATTCATTGGGATCTCCTCTGCGCGTTGGGTAAAGTAGCTTGACGACTATATCCAGATTCGGCAAGCTTTGTCAAGTCACTTGACTCCTCGAGAGAACGAATCAACCGCTCCTGGCCCACCGCTGATCGGTGCGCTGCTGCGCATGCCCTGGGAGATGGTGCACAAGAGAATGCTCGCCGGCCTGCACCAGCGTGGCTACGGCGACCTGATCGCCGCGCACCTGAACGTATTGCAGTACCCGGGGCCCGAGAACATGCGCCCGTCGGATCTCGCGAACCGGACGCGCATGACCAAGCAGGCCCTCAATTACCTGCTCGGACAGATGGAAGGGCTCGGGTACCTGAGGCGGGTCGAGGACAGCGCCGACCAGCGCTTCAAGCGCGTACATCTGACGCCGCGCGGACGCGCGGCGAGCGCCGCGATGCGCGAGATCGTCCTCGAGATCGAGGCGGAGTGGGCTGAGAAGCTCGGTCCGGAGCGATTCGCCGAGCTGCGCGATCTCCTCACCCGGCTCAACGCGATCATCCCCGAAGACCAAGCGCAGGTCACCGCGGACTAGCGTCGCCTGCCTGCCGTCGCGGCGCAGTCGTCTCTTCTCGAACGAGAGGGGGCCGGCGGCGCCGCTCCCCCAGCCCCTAGCATCACCGGAGCTTGGAGCAACGGATTCGCTTCTGCGCCTCTTCCGACGGGACACGGATCGCCTGGGCGGAGCATGGAAAAGGCCCTCCGCTGGTGAAGGCAGCCAACTGGCTCACCCATCTCGAGTTCGACTGGCGGAGTCCGGTCTGGCGGCACTGGGTGGAGGAGCTTGGGTCGGCGCATCGACTCGTGCGCTACGACCAGCGAGGCTGCGGACTCTCCGATCGCGAGGTCGAACGGATCTCGCTGGAGGCGATGGTGGAAGACCTCGAGGCCGTCGTCGAGGCATCCGGGCTGGACGACTTTGCACTGCTCGGCATCTCCGGAGGCGGCCCGGTCGCGATCTGCTACGCCGCCAGGCATCCGGAGCGCGTCAGCCACCTCGTCCTCTACGGCAGCTACGCGCGCGGGCGGCGGAAGCGCGACCTCACGGCCGAGCAGCGAGAGGAGATCGAGCTGCTCCAGTCGCTGGTCAGGGTCGGCTGGGGTCGCAGCGATCCCACCTTCCGTCGAGTCTTCACGACGCGGTTCATCCCGGAGGCGAGCGAGGAGCAGAAGAACTGGTTCGACGAGCTGCAGCGCGTAACGGCGTCGCCCGAGATGGCCGAGCGTCTCCGGGCCGCGTGGAGCGAGATCGACGTCACCGCGCTGCTCGACGAGGTGTCCGCGCCGACGCTGGTCGCCCATGCCCGTGAGGAGGCCTCGGTCCCCTTCGCGGAGGGCCGCCTCCTGGCCACGGGCATCCCGGATGCCCGCTTCCTCCCGCTGGAGGGACGCAACCACATCCTGCTCGCTGACGAGCCCGCCTGGCCCGCCTTCCTCTCGGCCCTGCGCGAGTTCATCGGAACGGATGCCTTGCCGCCGTCGCCGGACCTCGAGGAGCTCAGCCCCAGAGAGCACGACGTCCTGGAGCTCGTCTCGGCGGGCCGCACGAACGAGGAGATCGGCGAGCGCCTCCACCTCAGCGTTCGCACCGTCGAGCGCCACCTCTCCAACATCTACGCGAAGCTGAGGGTCTCCGGCAAGGCGGCGCGCGCCGCCGCCGCGGCCCGCTTCTCGAGCCCGCGCCAGTAGCTCCGTCTACGTGCATCCCGCCAGGCCGCTCCCCGGAAGTTGGGTGATGCCACCGATGTCAGGGGGCGATGCGGAACGTAGTTTGGCTGCCGATGTCGAAGCCCGCCCCACTGCTGTTCGTGAGCATGTTCGCCGCCCAGGCGGGAATGCTCGTCCTGGCCCTGACCCTGCCGGAGGTGAGCCGCGAGTTCGGGGTCACCATCGCGGCCACCGGGCAGCTGCGCTTGCTCTCCGGGATCGCGGGTGGAGTCACCGCGATCGCTCTGGCGCTGCTCGCCGGCCGGCTCGACCTGCGCCGCCTGCTCATCTTCGGCCTCGGCCTGCTGGCACTCGGCTCCCTGGGCAGCTGTCTCGCCCCGAGCTTCGGCGCGCTCGCCGCGGCGCAGCTCGCGATCGGCGGCGGTCTCGCGGTGGTCGCCTCCGCGGCGATCGCGGCGGCGGCGGAGTGGGCAGCCCCCACGCGCCGCCCGAGTGTCCTTTCGTGGGCCCTCCTGGGTCAGCCCACGGCGTGGGTCGTCGGCATGCCCGTGGCCGGCGCCGCTGCGGGCATCGACTGGCGCCTCGCCTGGCTCGCCGTGCCCTTCGCCGCCAGTCTGCTCGGCCTCGTGGCGGTGCGCCGGCGTCCTTTCGCCCCGGCTTCCTCAGCCCGGAGCGAGAAGGCGCGGGATCTCTGGAGGAACCCTGCGGTCGCGGGATGGGCACTGGGCGAGCTCTTCGCCTATGCCGGCTGGAGCGGCACCCTCCTCTACTGCGGCGCCCTCTTCCAGGAGTCCTATGGCACCTCGCCGGCGACCGTGGGGCTTGTGCTTGCAGCCGGTGCTGCGGCCTACTTTCCGGGGACCTTCCTCGCGCGGCGCTGGGTCGAGCGGGGGGCGCGGAGGGCTCTGATCATCCTCGGACTTGCCCTCGCGGGGGGCGTCGCGGCGTTCGGAGCGGCCCGGCCGGGAGTGGCCTTCACCGCGGTCTTGTTCGGCGCCCTCGTCTTCCTCGCGGGTGGCCGAACCTTCGCCGGCAGCACGATCGGGCTGCGCTCCTCCGAGCACAAGATGGCGGTGACC
>DATGDO010000124.1:0-8578 GCA_035310805.1 Solirubrobacterales bacterium | reverse complement strand
AGTTGAGCGAGTTGCGCTGCGCGGTGAGCATCTCGGCGAAGCCCTTGACCACCGTCACCGGAGTCCGCAGCTCGTGAGAGACCGTAAGCACGAAGTCGTCCTTCATCTGCTCGACGCGGTCTCGCTCGCGCGCGTCACGCTCGAGGGAATTGGCCATCTCGTTGAAGGCGCGGCCCAGGCTCGCGATCTCGACCGGTCCGCCGACCTCGACGCGAGTCCTCAGGTCGCCTGCCGCGAGCCTGCGGGCCCCCGCGACCAACCGGGCGAGTGGCGCGCGCATCGAGTTGATCAGGCCGGAGAAGAGGATCAGCGCGGCGAGCAGCGCTCCGGCAAGGCCCGCGGCCACCAGGATGGTGGTGTTGCGGGTGTCGGTGCGGGCCTGGTCGCGCGAGGAGTCCCGAGCACTGCGGGTCTGGGCGGCCAGGGCCTCGCCGCTGTTGGTGACCGCGGAGGTGCGCCGCCGCTCGACCGCGGCCGGCGGGACGCGCCCACGAACGAGGGGTTCGGCGACAGCCCGGCGCCAGGATCGCTCGCTCGTGACGAGCTGGTCGAGCTTCGCAATCAGGACGGCGTCGCCGTCGGTCAGGCTGCGAGCGCTATCAGCGGCCTGCGCGAAGCTCGCGGCGGCCTGGTTGAGCTCCGTCTGGCTCGGCTTCTGGCGGGCCGTGGCGGGCCGGGCGGCTGCCTGCTCGAGGATGAATGCGGAGCGCAGGCGCTCGCTCTGGAGCTCCAGCTGGAAGAAGCGGGTGATGTCGTCCTCGTAGTTGACCCGGATCTGAAAGAGCCGGCCCACGCCCAGCAGGGAGACGACCAGCAGCAGCGCGAACAGCACCAGGAAGCCGATTCGAAGGCGCGCGGTCAGTGAGGGGTTGAATCTCATCGCTTTTGTGGATCCCCGGTTCTCCCGTACACTACGGCCAGGGGATTGGCTCATGGGTGAAGGATTGCTTGCGTGGTGGCGCCGAAGGATGCTGGCGCGTGGCCTGGCTGGGGTGGCGCTTCTCGCCGTGCCGATCGTGGTCGCCGCGTTGATCGGCTTCGGCACCAGCCTCTCCGGGGTCGTCGGTGGGCTCTCCTCGCTGACGAGCGGCCCCGATGCGGTGCCCCCCTCGGCGCGGACCGCGCCGAGGAGCCTGACTCACGCGGTCGCCACGCTTGCGAGCAAGCAGAACGGCTCGGGTGGGCCGGCGCCCGCCGACAACAGGGTTGGCGGCTCCAACACGACGACGCTTTACACAGGCACGGGCGGCGGCTCCGCTGGCTCCGCCGGCGGCACGACCGGCACATCGACGCCCACGATCAGCACCCCCAGCGCCCCGTCGGTGAGCCTGCCCGCCGGCGGGAGCACGGGCGGCGCGACCGACACCGTCAATGACACGGTCAATAACGTGGTCGGCGGTGTCGGCGACACCGTCAACGGGCTGCTCGGCAAGTAGGGCGAGACAGATCTCCTCGGGTTGCTGGCGCTAGCGATCAGCCTCGCCTCCGCGTTCTCCTGGGGCGTCTCGGATTTCCTCGGCGGCGTGCAGAGCCGCCGCCTGCCGGTTCTGGGCGTGCTCGCCGTCTCCCAGCCGGCCGGCCTGATCCTGATCGCCCTGATCATCCCGCTGACGGGGGCGGACCCGATCTCCGCGGACAAGCTGATCGTCGCGTTCCTGGCCGGCGCCGCCTCGCTCGGCGGGCTCGGCGCCTTCTATGCCGCGATGGCGATGGGCACCGTCAGCGTCGTCGCGCCGATCGCCGCGCTCGGAGTCGTCGTGCCGGTGGCGGTGGGTCTCGCCGTGGGGGAGGCCCCGGCGCCGATCCAGCTCGCGGGCCTGGTCCCGGCGATGGCCGGTGTGGTGATCCTGAGCTACGAGGATGACCCGGCGCACGTCCGCGTCGTCCGCCGCTCGATCGTGCTCGCGATCGTCGCCGGGCTCGGCTTCGGGGTCTTCTTCACCGGGCTCGATCTGGCCGCGGCCGATCGCCCCGGCTGGGCAATCCTGGCCGTCCGGGTCGGGGGAGTGACGACGGTCGCAGCCGCGCTGCTGGTCGCGCGCCCCCGGCTGGACGCTGTCCCGGCCGCCGCTCCGGTGCTGATCACGATCGGAGCCTTCGACGTGCTCGCGAACGCGCTGTTCGCCGTGGCGTCCACCAAGGGGGTGCTGCCCGTGGTGGCGGTCGGGGGCTCGATGTACCCGGCCTTCACCGTCGCGCTCGCCCACGGCGTGCTCGGCGAGCGGCTGGCACGGATTCAGTGGGCTGGGGTCGTGCTCGCCCTGGCGGGAGTGGTGATGATCGCCGCCGGCACCTAGCCGGCCTGGACCAGTGCGACGCCAGTGAGCTCGGTGAGCCGAGCGATCGTCTCGTCGGGGCTCCGATGCCGGATGGCGGTCATGCCGACGGCCTCGGCCCCCTCGCAGTTCTCGCGCAGGTCGTCCACGAACAGACAGGCGGTCGGCGCCACTTCGAGGCGCTGGGCGGTGAGCGTGTAGATCTCCGGCTGCGGCTTGTGCAGACCGACCTCGGCCGAGATCACGATCTCGTCGAACAACTGGTCAAGCAGCTCCCGGTCGTAGTGCCCCGTGCTCCACGAGTTCGAGATCAGGCCGGTGAGCATGCCGTCCGCGCGGATCTCCCTGACCGCCTCGACCATCGGCTCGAGCGGCCTCATCCCGGCGAGCATGCTCTCGATCAGTCCCTGCGGGTTGCTGAGGCCGAGCCGGCGGCCGAAGGTCGCCTCGAACTCAGCCTCGCTGAGGGCGCCGGTCTCCAGGCCGCGCAGGTCGGCGAGCGCCTCGGGGTCGGTGCGAAAGAGGCTCTTGATCGTGTCGGCGTCGAGCCCCTCAGAGCGGCAGAAGGCCGCGAAGCTGTCCCATACCGGCGTGGTCAGGACCCCGCCGAAGTCGAAGAGCGCCGCCGCATATGCTCCCGCCATGCCAGAGCAGGCTAACGAGGCCGCAACCGCCGAGGCACCCGATGGGATCGACCGGGTCGGCGTGGAGGCCTGGTTCGAGGCGAACGTCCCGGACACGCAGCTGCCACTGAGCTTCAACCGGATCTCCGGGGGCCGGTCGAACATGACTTTCGGCGTGCGCGACTCGGCGGGCCATGCCTGGGCGCTCCGCCGCCCGCCGCTCGGCAAGCGCCTCGGCTCCGCCCACGACATGGGCCGCGAGCACCGCGTGATCGCGGCGCTCCAGGACACGCCGGTCCCGGTTCCGCCGGTGATCGGCCTCTGCGAGGACGAGTCGGTGAACGAGGCGCCCTTCTACGTGATGGGCTTCGTCGACGGTCCGATCCTGCGCTCGGCCGAAGACGCGAGGGAGTTCGACGAGGACGAGCGCCGCCTGATCGGCGAACGCGTGGTCGACACGCTGGTTGCGATTCACGAGGTGGACCCCGACCAGGTCGGGCTGGGTGACCTGGGCCGCAAGGAGGCCTACGTCGAGAGGCAGCTGCGACGCTGGCACGGCCAGTGGGAGAAGTCGAAGACCCGCGAACTGCCGGTGGTCGACGAGGTCCACGACCGCCTCTCCGCGCGCATCCCCGAGCAGGGGCCCGCGACCCTCGTCCACGGGGACTACCGCCTCGACAACATGATCCTCTCGCCCTCCGGCGACGTGGCCGCGGTGGTGGACTGGGAGCTCTGCACGCTGGGCGAACCGCTCGCCGACGTGGGGATGCTGCTCGTCTACTGGTCGGAGGAGGGCGACGACTTCATGCCGCTGTTCGCCCCGGCGACGATCGCGCCGGGATTCCCCAAGCGCGACGACGTCAGGAAGCGCTATGCGGAGCGATCCGGGCGCGACCTGAGCCAGATCGACTTCTTCGCCGCGCTCGGCTACTGGAAGCTGGCGATCATTCTCGAGGGCGTCTACGCCCGCTACGCCTCGGGCCAGTACGGCAAGACGGACGAGGGCTTCCGGGAGTTCGCGAAGGTCGTCGAGCGGCTGGCGGAAGCCGCCGACGAGGCGGCCGGGCGCCTGACCTAGACGAGGAGGCCCCCGCGAGCCTGGCGGGAGACTTCAGTCGCGTCTCCTGACGAGAACGCTCGCCACCGACGTGGCCCTGGAACTGGAGCGGGATGGGGCTCAGGTGGCCGTCTTGGCGGGTTCAGCCTGGGGTACGCCATCCGACGACTGGCCGGCCTCGGCCCGCTTGGCGGCCCGGTTGAGCTCGCGGCGGGCGATCACCATCTTGTGGACCTCGTCCGGCCCGTCGGCGACGCGCAGCATGCGCATGAAGCGCCACATGCCAGCGAGCGGCGTGTCATCGGACATGCCGAGCGCTCCGTGGACCTGGATCGCTCGGTCGAGAACGTCCATGACGACGTTCGCCGCGACCACCTTGATCATCGAGATCGCCTGGCGGGCGCGCCGCTTGCCCTCGGTGTCCATCTGCCAGGCGGCGTAGAGCGTCAGCAGCCTGGCCTGGTCAACCTCCATGCGAGAGGTCGCGATGAAGTCCTGGACGAACTGCTTGTCGGCCAGCGGGCCGCCGAAGCTGTCGCGCGTGTTGGCCCGGTCGCAGATCATCTCGATGGCGCGCTCGGCGGTGCCGATCGCCCGCATGCAGTGGTGGATGCGGCCCGGCCCGAGCCGGTCCTGGGCGATGACGAAGCCGGCACCACGCTCACCGAGCAGGTTGGACTCGGGCACCCGGCAGTCGGTGTAGCGGACCTCGCAGTGGCCGGGACCGCCGTCATGCCCCATCACCGAGACGTTGCGAATCAGCTCGAAGCCGGGTGTGTCGATGGGCACGATGATCATGCTCGCCCGGGTGTAGGGGGCGGCCTCCGGGTCGGTCACCACCATCGCGATCGCGAAGTTGGCGCCATTCGCCCCCGAGGTGAACCACTTGTGCCCGTTGATCACCCACTCCCCGTCGTCGAGCTCGGCGCGAGCCTGGAGGGTGGTCGGGTCGGATCCCGAGACCTCCGGCTCGGTCATCGAGAAGCAGCTGCGGATCTCGCCGTCGAGCAGCGGCTGGAGGTAGCGTTCCTTCTGCTCCGGCGTGCCGTGGTCGACCAGGATCTCGATGTTCCCGGTGTCAGGGGCGGCGCAGTTGAAGGCCATTGGCGCGACCAGCGGGCTGCGGCCCATCTGCTCGCAGAGGATCCCGTACTCCCAGTTGGTCAGGCCGGCGCCGAACTCGCCGTCGGGAAGGAAGAGGTTCCAGAGCCCCTGCTCCTTGGCCCGGGCGCGCATCTCCACCAGGATCTCCGGATAGGGGACGCCCGGCTTGACCTCGTCGTCGATCGCCTGGATCGCCTCGGCCTCGACCGGGTAGCAGTGCTCCACCATGAACGCCTCGATGCGCTCTCGGAGGGACTCGACCTCGGGCGAGGGCTTGAAGTCCACGCCCGAAACCTACGACATCCCGCGATAGCGGGCGAACAGCTCGCCCTCCGATTCGAGCAGCCAGGCAAGCTCGACCTCGTCCACGTCGGGCAGAGCGCCCTCCAGGACCCTCGGGCCCTCGCCGCCGGCGATCTTCGGCGCGATCGTCAGAAAGAGCTCGTCGGCCAGGCCGCCCTCGCGCAGCCGGCCGTGGAGGGTGGGGCCGCCCTCGCAGAGGACCGAGCAGATGCCGCGCTCGGTGCGCAGCCACTCCAGCGCCTCGTCGAGCTCGACCCCGTCGGGGTGCCTCACGATCGTCACCGGGGTGGCCGTCTCGGGCGGCTCCCGCTCGGAGGCGGTGAAGATCACGACCCGGCCGCCGCCGTCGGTGAAGAGGCCGGCGTCCCAGGGAAGCTCCATGCGGTTGGAGACGATCACGCCGAGGGGATCGTGCGCGAGCCCGGTCCGCTCCCGGTAGGCGCGGAGGTGCGGGTTCGGGACCATGCGTCCGTAGCGCTCGGCGCGCATGGTGCCGGCGCCGATCATCACCGCGTCGACGCGCGTGCGCAGGCGCTGCAGCATCTCCGTGTCCGTGTCGCTGCCGATCGGGCCCGAGCGGCCCGCGATCGCGGCGCGGCCGTCGAGCGTGGTGGCGAAGTTGAGGATCAGGTACGGCCGGTCGTCCAGAGCGAGCGGCTTCAGGTCGAGCTGGGCGAGCTGCTCGGCGACGGTCGTCTCGCCTTCGTCGGGGAGCAGCCGCCGGACGCTGTGGGTCTTCCCCGGGATCCTCATCCAGCGGGTTGCGTCTCGATCACTGAACGGGTCCGGCCTGTCGGCGCGCCCTCGCATGTTCGGAGCACCCTCTCATCTACCGCCCTCGATCTCGGAGAGGTGCTCGACGTTGGCGGCGTCGTCGGCCTCGGAGCTCGCCTCAGCGCCGAACCAGGCATCGAGTATCTCTGCCAGCTCCGCCTCCGAGGTAGCCCGCAGGCTGAGCGCCAGGGCGTTGGCGTCGTTCCACCTGCGCGCCCCCTCCGCCGTCTGGGCATCGAGGCAGAGCGCCGCGCGGACGCCGGTCACCTTGTTCGCCGCGATCGAGGCGCCGGTCCCGGTCCAGCAGCAGACGATCGCCTGTTCCGCGCGGCCCTCGGCCACGTCGCGGGCGGCCGCCTCGCTCGCCCAGGCCCAGTCGTCGCGCCCCCCGTCTGCCAGGGCGCCGTGCGGGATCGGCTCGTGGCCACGTTTGCGGAGCTGATCGACGACCGCCTCGGCGACGCCCACGCGCTCGTCGGCGGCGACAGCGATCTTCATGCGCTCACCTTATTGGCGTCGCTCAGCTGGCGCGAGCAGCTGCCGTGAGCAGCTCGACCACGCTTGTTCTGACCGCCTCTCTTGCCGCTTCGCGCTTGATCCGGCCGGCCCGGACCTCGTCGGCCGCGGCGTGGAGCAGCGCGAAGCAGCTCGCGAGGAGCCACTGCACCGGCATGTCGTCGCGGAAGGCGCCGGCGCGGCGGCCCCTCTCGATCAGCCGGCGGAGCGTGCGGGCGGCGCTCTGGTGGGAGCGCGAGATCGCCTCCGAGCTCAGCTCCTCGGAGGCGGCGCGCCGCACCGCCTCGTGGCGCTCCAGCTGGTCCCAGGAGACCCCGATCACACGGTCGAGGGCCTCGATCGGGTTGCCGTCGCCCGGCCGTGCGTCCTCGATCGAGGCGGTCGCCGCCCGCGTGGCGCGGGCGACGACGGCCTCGAGCATGTCCTCGCGCGTGGGGAAGTGGGCGTACACGGTCACCCGCGAGACGCCCGCCTCCTTGGCGACGGCGGCGATGCTCGCCTGGGCACGGCGGCGGAGCAGGCTCTCCGCGGCGTCGAGGATCGACTCGACGTTTCTCTCCGCGGTGGCCCGGCGGTGATCCGTCGTCGTGGTGGCCATCCGCGGCCACCGTATCGCCTCAGTGCGCGGTGGCATGCGCCGTCCTCGGAGGATGGATCGCGGGGACGGTGATCGAGGCGAGCACCGCCATCCCCAGCGCGACCAGGGCCGCGACGCCGATCCCCTCGCCGTATCCCGTGGCCGAGCCGAGGGAGGCGAGGGCGTCGCTGCCGGTCCCGGCCGCCACGGTGGAGAACACCGCCACCCCGAACGCCGCGCCGATCTCGTGAGCGGTCGTGAACAGACCCGAGGCCAGGCCAGCCATCGCCTCACCGACCTCGCTCATCGCCGTCACCTGGACGCTTACGAACACCAGACCAAGCGAGGCGCCGACCAGGACGAACCCGGGGAGCAGATCAATGGCGTAGCTCGCCTGGTCCGGCGCCCCGGCAAGGACGCCGCCGCCGCCGGCCATCAGCAGCAGGCCGGCGACCATCACCGTCCGCGTCCCGACCGCGCTCAGCGCGCGCCCGGCCAGCTGGGCCACCACCCCGATCGTGATCGAGAGGGGCAGGAAGGCGAGACCCGTCTGCAGGGCGGAGAACCCGAGCTCGACCTGCATGTAGAGGGAGCTCAGGTAGATCATCCCGATCATGAACCCGGTCGCCCCGAACATCATGGCCACGCCCGAGCTCAGGGTGCGGATCCTCCAGGTCGAGAGCGGCACCAGCGGGCGCCGCGCCCTGCGCTCCACGGCCAGGAAGGTCCCCAGCAGCACGGCGCTTCCGACGAGCAGCGCCACGGTCCTGGCGGAGCCCCAGCCGTGGGTGGAGGTCCCCTCGATCGCGTCGACGAGGGCGACGAGCCCGCCCACCAGGCTGACCGCCCCGGCCACGTCGAGCTGACGGAGGCCGCCCGACCCAGGCGATGACGGAACGATCCGGAGCGCCAGCGGGAACGCGGTCAGGCCGATCGGCACGTTGATGAAGAAGACCCACTCCCAGCTCAGCCAGCTGGTGAGCATCCCTCCGACGACCATGCCGACCACGGACCCGGCCGCCGCGATCCCGCCCCAGGCGCTGAGCGCGGACGTCCGCTGGGGGCCCGTGTAGGTGGCGGTGACGATCGAGAGCGCCGACGGCGACAGCATCGCCGCGCCCAGGCCCTGCGCCGCGCGGGATGCGATCAGCATCGCCGGGGAGGCAGCCAGCCCGCTGGCGAAGGAGGCTGCCGTGAACAGCGTGAGGCCCGCCAGGAACACGCGGCGACGCCCCAGCATGTCGGCCGCCCGGCCGCCGAGCAGGAGCAGCCCGCCCGTGAAGAGGACGTACGCCGTCACGACCCACTGCAGGTCGCCGGGGGCGAAGCCCAGGTCCGACCCGATCGA
>DATGDO010000123.1:0-6665 GCA_035310805.1 Solirubrobacterales bacterium | reverse complement strand
ACATCCACACCTGGGTGTGGAACCGGATCTACCAGCGCCCGATCCTCCCTCTCGGGCAGGTCTACAACAACCCCAAGCCGAATCAGATCCGCCGCTTCCGCTCGCTCGCCCTCTCGCACGGCTTCGATGGGGTCAGCTGGTGGTCCTGGCAGTCGGCCGGCAAGCGCCAGTGGAAGGCGGTCGGGGTCCCGGTCGCGCCGGCCACCACCGCGCCGTACCAGAGCTATCCCTTCCTGAGTCTCGGCTCGAAGGGCGACTTCGTCGCCTGGGCCCAGCAGCTGCTCGCCGGGGGCGGCTATTCGGTGCCCATCAACGGCTACTTCCAGGCCCTCACCCAGATCGCCGTCTACGCCTTCCAGGCCGACCACGGCCTGCCGCAGACCGGCAACCTCGACGTTCCCACCTGGACGCTGCTGGTCCAGAACAAGCCCCTGGCGGTGCGCTGGACCAAGGGCGGCGCCGTCGCAGCTGGATCGTCCGGCCGACTTGCGCTGCCCCCGCCGAAGTCGGCGAAGCTGCCGGCCGTGCGGGACGAGATCCCGCCGCCCCGCGCGCGGTCCCGCCGCTAGGCGCTAGGGCGCCAGGCGCTCGAGCACGGCGCCGTCGGGAGCCACCTTGAGCACGGTGGGCACGACCGCGACGCCGTACTTGCGGGCCAGATCCGGGCGGTCGCTCACGTCGAGCTTCAGCAGGGGCTCGTCAGCATCGCCGAGGCGACGCTCCCAGTCGCGGCACTCGGAGCAGAGCGGGTGGGTGAACTCGACATAGGCCAGGTGACCGTCGATGCCCCTCAGGTCCGCCGTGTCGATGTGGCTGTGGTGGCGCGGCGAGATCCCGCGCAACCGCGCGGTGAGCTTGTAGATCTCGCAGCCCGCACAGAACCCGGTGGCCGCCGCGAACAGCGCCAGGGCGGCGACAAGGAGGCCCAGGACGACGCCGACCGTGGGCGCACCGAGCCACCAGGCGATCGCCGCCGAGCCGAGGAAGACCGCCCCCATCTTGTTCGCCAGCCTGGGTGGCCTGGAGTCCTCCAGCGGGCCCTCGCCGAGCCGGGGCTGCACCAGCACGTAGAAGGCGACGCAGGGGAGGCAGAAACGCCGCCCAAGCGTCAGGCCGATCAGCAGCTGTGCGGCCATCAGCGCCCAGGCGAGGGGCCAGCCGAAGATCGCGCCGAGCAGAGCCACGATTCCCGTCACCGCCTGGTTGAAGCGGGGGGCGTGCTCATCGATTACGTCGGTGTCGCGCCAGGGGTCGGCGGTTCTGGGCCTTCGCGTCATCTCACCCATATGCACATTCTCCCAGCCCCCACCCGCCGGCGGGCCGCTCGGCGGCCCCGGCTAGGCTCCTGCGCCAGGTGCTGCCGCTGAAGGACAACAACCCGACCGCGCGGTTCCCGGTCGTCACGGTGGCGCTGATCGTGGTCAACGTCGCGGTCTTCATCTGGCAGCTCAACTTCCCCACCAACCAGCGGCTGGAGCAGGCCGGTTTCGGCTCGATCGACCAGAGCTCGCTCGAGTACGGAGCCGTCCCCTACCGGATCACCCATCCGAGCGTGGGCAAATGCGACATCGGCGCCGTCAGTCAGGTGAGCGCGCAGCAGTTCGAGGCCGGGGTGGTCTGCCCCGGAACGAAGGATTACGCGGACGCCGTCGCGCGCAGCCAGGCCAACCCGAACTCGGATCTGGGCCCGTTCCAGATCGATCAGAAGCCGTGGTGGGAGACCCTCTTCACCTCGATGTTCATGCACGGAGGGATCCTGCACATTGCTGGGAACATGCTGTTCCTCTGGGTCTTCGGCAACAACATCGAGGACAGGCTCGGCCGGGTGAAGTTCCTGCTCTTCTACCTGCTGGCCGGCTTGATCGCGGTCTACACCCAGGCCTTGATCAGCGCCGGATCCACGGCGCCGACGATCGGGGCGAGCGGCGCGATCGCGGGGGTGCTGGGGGCGTACGCGCTGCTCTTCCCGCGAGCGAGGGTGCTCACCCTGATCTTCATCATCTTCTTCGTCACGCTGGTGGAGATACCGGCGTTGATCCTGCTCGCAGTCTGGTTCATCCTTCAATTCGTCCCAGCCCTGGGACAGGTCGCGGTCGGCTCGGGAGGCGACCAGGGGGTCGCCTATTTCGCTCACGTCGGCGGGTTCGTCTTCGGTTTGGCCGTGGCGGCGATCATGCTCCGCACGATGAGAGGAAGAGGACCCGAGCCACGCTTACCCGTCTACTGAGCGAAATTGGACCCCGATCTCAGGAACGCCCTGCTGATGCTCGGCCTGCTCTTCTGCGGGTTCTTCGCCGCCCTGACCGTCTACGTGATCGTCGACACGGGGCTGCGCCTGAGGACCTACGGCGACATCGGGGCAATCTGCCTCTACGCGGTCTCGCTGCTGATCATCGTGATGATCGCCGCCGCCCTGATCGGCGCCCTGAGGAACCCACCGGATGATTAGGCGGATCGCAGCCATCGTCGGATTGCTGGTTGCCTTGGCCGCCACAGGGATCGTCGCCGTGGCGATCTGGCCGGAGCAAGCCGGCGAGGGCGCCACGACGACGAGCACGGGCGGCTTGCTCGCGGGCGCGCGCTCCACCAGCGGGGATTCGGCCCGACTGAACGCGGGAGCTGGGATCGGCGGAGGCATCGCGCCGCCCGACATCGGGACGGCGCCGCTGCCGGCGGACACCCGCTTCGCGCTTCGTCCCATCGATCAGCCACTGCCGGTGCGATACCGGTTCAAGCATCCGCCCATCGCCGGGGTCCTCTTCGACGTGAAGAGCGGGCGGATCCTCTGGGAGAGGCATCCCTCCCTCGAGCGCCCGATCGCGAGCCTGACCAAGATGATGACCGCGCTGATGGTGGCCAGGCGGAATCGGCCGTCCGAGCACGTGATGGTGAGCAAGAAGGCCGCCCACACCCCCGGCTCGGCCACCGGGCTGCTGCCGCGCGGCGAGCGGGTGTCGCTTGAGCCACTGCTGCAGGCACTGATCATGATCTCGGCCAACGACGCGGCGGTCGCGCTCGCCGAGCACGACGGCGGCACGGTGACGAGCTTCGTCAAGCAGATGAATCTCCAGGCTCGCTCGATGGGGCTGCGGTGCACGCACTTCTCCACGCCGAACGGCCTCCGTGATCGCAACAACTACTCCTGCCCTCTCGACCTGGCGGAGCTGGCGCGCGCGGACCTGGCGAACCCGAGGATCGCCGAGATCGCGAAGACACGGAACGCGAAGCCGCGTTTCCCGATCAAGGGCAAGCATCTCTACCTCTACAACAACCACTACTTCCTGCAGCAGGGGCTCCCCGGCCTGCCCCAAGCGCGAGTCACCGGACTGAAGACCGGATTCACCGACGCGGCGGGGCGCTGCTACGTCACCACCGCCCGGCTCGCTGGCCATCAGCTCGGGGTGGTGCTGCTCCACTCCCCCAATCCGCTGCTGCAGGTGCCCGCACTGCTGCGGGCCGGATTCGAGGCGATGGGGGTCGCCGCTCACCGGCCGCCTCCCGCCAAGCCAAAGTCCCCGGCGGATTGAGCCGAGCCGATCCGGGCGCTGACGTCTGCCCCACTGCCCTGCTCCTCCTGCTCGCCAGCACCTGCGCGTTCTAGCAGGCGATCGTCGGCCTTTGCCGAACGGGCGTCGCGGGTATATGAATTGCGCAACAGACTCGTAGGAGTTTCTGGGCGAGCCGTGGAAGATGTTCCCTGAACGACGATGACTCCCGCGCTTCACATCCTGGGCCTGCAGAACACGGCGCAGAGAACGGGGGGAGGCCTGGGCGTCTCGATCGAGATCGTCGGGGCGGCGCTGCTCGCCTGCGCGCTGCTGACGGCGACGGTGATGATGCTCAGCAGGTTCAGGCGGCGCCGCGACGCGATGATCGTTCGAGAGTGGCAGGCCCGCGAGCGCATGCAGGAGCTCTGCCCGAACGGATGGAGCGCGCGCATCATCCTCTACGGGAACGGCGCTCCCCTGCCCGATGACGCCCCCTCGGCCGGCGAGAGGAACGTCTGCGTGGAGTGGACCGAGTACGGATCGGATGCCGCTGGACACACCGAGGTCGCCGTCGCCCGCCGCATGTGGGCCAGGACGATCACCGGGGCGCTCCGGGGCATGCTGGCCGACCGCGAGCTCGACGTCGAGCTGGAGAGGATCGAGCGAAAGGTGATCGGGGACACCAGCGGAGGCGGCGGCGAGACCGGGCCTCCCGCGGCGGGACCGCATGGCCGGACCGACCGCTAGCTGATCGGCCCTCGCGACGGCCGGGCATCGGCGTGGGCCTGACGCGGCCGCGGCAGACCCGGTCAGTGGAGCCAGCCGGATTCGAACCGGCGACCTCTTCGGTGCAAGCGAAGCGCTCTCCCAGCTGAGCTATGGCCCCAGGGGGGTGCACCGATTGTAGGTGCGCGAGCGCAGCCCCCGTGATGCACCGTGTGAGAGACTGGCGGCCGCTGGCGCAATCGGCCCCAGGAGGGCTCGTGGCGACGAGGGCCAAGCAACCGGAATCGGTCGGGGAGCGGAAGGCGACGGACAAGTCGCCCGCCGCCGCCGACCGGGAAAGGGAGCGCGCTGCGACCAGCGGCGAGTCCAAGCCAGCACAGCGGGCCGAGGTCTCCAACCTCGACATCGTCCGCTTCTACTTCGACCGGGCGGTGGACCGCCTCGAGCTCCCCGACGACATCCGCACGGTCTTCTGGACCCCGTATCGAGAGGTCACCGTCCAAATCCCGGTCAAGCTCTCGGACGGGAGGATCCACACCTTCTCCGGCTACCGGATCCAGCACAACGGCGCCCGCGGCCCCTACAAGGGAGGCGTCCGGTACCACCCCGAGGTCGACATCGACGAGGTGCGCGCCCTCGCCTCGCTGATGACCTGGAAGACCGCCGTGGCGAACATCCCCTTCGGCGGGGCCAAGGGCGGCGTCAACTGCCCGGCGGAGAGTCTGGACCGCGCCGAGCTGCAGACGATCACGCGCTCGTTCATGGACAAGATCCAGAGGATCCTCGGCCCAACCCGCGACATCCCGGCTCCCGACGTCAACACGAACGCCCAGGTGATGGCCTGGATGATGGACGAGTACGGCAAGCTCCACGGCCACACGCCCGCGATCTGCACCGGCAAGCCGATCGCGCTGGAGGGCTCATACGGCCGAGAGCAGGCCACCGGCCGCGGCTGCGTCTACATGTTCCGGGAGGCGGCCCCGCAGATCGGCCTCACCGCCGCGGAGTGCACCTTCGTGGTCCAGGGATATGGAAACGTCGGCTCCTGGGCCGCCCGAATCCTCCAGCAGCTCGGCGCCAAGATGGTCGGCACGTCCGACGCGACCGGCGCAATCCGCAGGGACGAGGGCATCGACGCCGACGACCTGGCGGCCCACATTCGTGACGGGGGCAAGCTCACTGAGTTCCCCGGCGCCGAGCTGATCAGCCCGGACGACCTGCTCGCGCTCGAATGCGACGTGCTGATCCCCGCTGCGCTCGGCGGCATGATCCACGAGGGCAACGCGGATCGGATCAACACCAGGCTGATCATCGAGGGCGCGAACAGCCCCACCACGCCGGCAGCCGACCAGATCCTGCATGACAAGGGGGTCCACGTGATCCCAGACGTGATGGCGAATGCGGGTGGGGTCGTCTGCTCCTACTTCGAGTGGGTGCAGAACCTGCAGCACTTCCGCTGGTCCGAGCGCGAGGTCAACGACAAGCTCGGCGGCATCATGCGCCGAGCGTATCGCGACGTCTCCGCCCGCTCGAAGCAGGAGCGCATCTCACTTCGTGAGGCCGCCTATCTGGTGGGAATCGAGCGGGTGGTCGAGGCCAGCCGCACGCGCGGCTACGTCTAGAGCGCAAAGCGAGCGGCGCGGGCTACTCGTCGAAGTCGAAGTCCTGAGGCGGGCCCTTCTCGAACCAGAGCCCCTCCTCTCCCTCTTCCTCCTCGTATGACTCCTCGGGATCGAGGCTGCCGCCCTCGTAGGCCTCCTCGTCCTCGAGCGCGGGCCTGTCCGCCGTGCTGGGCTCGTCGAAGGTCTCCTCGGTGCCGAAATCAGGCTGCTCGGCGTACGACTCCTCCTCCTCGCGGTAGGGGGGCTCCTCCTCCGCGGGTCCGAGAGCCTCGAACTCGTCGTCGGCCAGATCGCTCGGCCCGGCCAGAGAGTCCTCGTCCGTCTCGAAGTCGTACAGCGCCGGGCCGGACGATCCGCCGACGGGCTCCTCCTCGGCGAATCGCTCATCGACAGGGGGAGCCTCTTCGGCGGGCGGCGGCTCACCCGTCGACTCGAAGGACTCGGGCTCAGCCGCCGGAACGGGCGGCAGGTCGCCGGTCTGCCCGGGGGGCGGATGCTCCTCGGTGGGGACGTCGACCCTGCCGCGGGCCCTGCCGGGCGGCTCCGGCCCGGTCTCGGGAGGCGGCGGTGGCGGCTCGGGCACCCGGCTCTCCGGCTCGGGTTGCGGCCCAGGTTCCTCCTCGGGGGCCGCGCCGGCGTCGCGCTCAGGCGGGGCGGGCTCCCCCTCCTCGGCCCTCGGCGGCGGCGGCACCTCCTCGGGAGCGTGCGGGGCAGCGATGTCCTCCGGGAACGGCTCCTCCTCGGCGATCAGCTCCGCGAGCGACTCGGACGGCGAGGGCGGCTCGGGTGCGCCGGCCTCCACGGGCGCCTCGGGCTCCGGCTCGGGCTC
>DATGDO010000122.1:0-9205 GCA_035310805.1 Solirubrobacterales bacterium | reverse complement strand
TCCGATCTGTAGCCTGGGGCGCTCATGGCCCCGCGGCGGTATCACGTGACGACGTTCGGCTGCCAGATGAACGAGCACGACTCCGAGCGGATGAAGGGAATGCTCGACTCGCTCGGCTACGTGGAGGCCCCCGAGCGAGATCAGGCCGACCTGATCCTCTTCAACACCTGCTCGATCCGGGAATCGGCCGACAACCGCTTCATCGCGCACCTGGGTGAGGCGAAGCGCCTCAAGTCCGAGGATCCCGCCCGGGTCGTAGGCGTGGGCGGCTGCTGGGCCCAATCGGTCAAGGATGAGGTCTTCCGGCGCTTCCCGTTCGTCGACGTCGCCTTCGGGCCCGGGCAGATCCACCGGCTGGCGGAGTTCCTGACCTCGGACTCGCTCAGCGCGCAGGGCTACTTCGAGTTCGAGGACGTCTCCGGGCACCTGCCGATGAAGCGCGCCCGCGACTTCCAGGCCTGGCTGCAGATCTCGCAGGGCTGCAACTGCGTCTGCTCGTACTGCATCGTGCCCTCGGTGCGCGGCCGCGAGGTGAGCCGAGATCCGGAGGAGCTGCTCACGGAGGTCGAACGGCTCTCCGGCGACGGGGTCAGCGAGATCACCCTGCTCGGCCAGAACGTGAACAGCTACGGGCGCGACCTCCCCAAGGAGCGCCGGGTCAGCTTCGCGGGCCTGCTCGGCCAGGTCGACGCGGTCCCCGGCATCGATCGGATCCGGTACACGAGCCCCCACCCCAAGGACATGCGCGAGGACGTGATCCGCGCCCACGCGGAGCTGCCCTCGCTCTGCGAGCACATCCACCTGCCCCTGCAGTCGGGCGCGACGTCGGTTCTGAAGAGGATGCGACGCACCTACGGCCGCGAGCGCTACATGGACCGCGTCGCCCTGATCAGGGAGCACGTCCCCGATTGCGCGATCACAACGGACATCATCGTCGGCTTCCCGGGGGAGACCGAAGCCGACTTCGAGGAGACGCTCGAGGTCGTCGACCAGGTGGGCTACGACGGCGCCTTCACCTTCGTCTTCTCGCCGCGACGCGGTACCGAGGCGGCCGAGCTCGATGACCAGCTCCCTCACTCAACCAAGCGCGAGCGCATGGAGCGGCTGGTCGAGCTCGTCCAGCGACGGGCCCGCGAACGGGCGGAGCGGTTCGTCGGCCGGACGATGGAGGTCCTGGTGGAGGGACCGAGCCGAACCGACCCGTCGCGTCTCAGGGGCCGCACCAGGCACAACAAGACCGTCAACTTCGACGGCACCGCGGCGCCGGGGGAGCTGGTGGAGGTCGAGATCGGCGGCGCCACCTCGACCACGCTGAGCGGCACCGAGCTCCTCGTGAGCCGCACGGCTTGAGGGTCCTCGCGCTCTTCGGCCCCACGGCTGTCGGCAAGACGGAAGTGGCCATCGCCGTCGCCGAGCTGCTACGCGAGCGGGGGGAGGACCCGGTGGCAGTCAACTGCGACTCGATCCAGGTCTATCGGGGCCTCGAGGTCCTGAGCGGAGCCGCGACCGCCGCCGAGCGGCAGCGCCTGGAGCACCGGCTCCTCTCCTTCGTCGAGCCGGCGGAGGAGTTCAGCGCGGGACGCTACGCGGAGGCGGCCCACCGCGAGATCGATTCCCTGCTCGATCGGGGGCGCCGGCCGATCCTGGTGGGAGGCACCGGTCTCTATCTGAGGGCAGCCCTCTCCGACCTCGACCTGCGGCCGCCGGTTCCGCCGGAGATCCGGGAGGAGGTCGAGCGAGAGCTCGGCGAACGCGGCCCGCAGGCGCTCCACGCGGAGCTGGATCCGGAGGTCGCCGTCGGCGTCGACCCCAACGACCGCAAGCGCGTCGCCCGTCTGACCGAGCTGGCGCGCGCCGGGATCGAGCCCGCGGCGGATGCCGAGGGAATCTGGACGGCGACCGTGCGCCGGCCGACCCTGCTGGTCGGTCTGACCATGGATCGCGGCGAGCTCGCCCAGCGCATCGACCGCCGGGTCGAAGAGATGATCGTGGCGGGCGCGGCCGAGGAGGCGCGCGCAGCGCTGGAGGCCGGGCCGTCGAGGACCGCCACGGCGGCGCTCGGGTTCGAGCAGCTCGTCGCGGACGTCGACGGCGCTCCCTCCGCGGAGGCGATCGACTCGCTCAAGGCGGCGCATCGCGCCTACGCCCGCCGCCAGCTCACCTGGATGCGTCGGATGGAAGGGGTCGAGCTGATCGATCGCACCGGTCGCTCCGACGACGAGATCGCGGCGGAGATCGTCGCGCGACTGGATCGGTTTGGGGGGTGATGTCCTTGCAAGAGGCTCGCGGCTCCGCATCGGATCGGCCCGACGCCGAATAAGGTCAGCGGGGATGAAGTTCGAGAAGTGGCAGGCGCTGGGGAACGACTACCTGATCGTCGAGGCCGCGGCGCTCCCCTGGGAGCTGACCGAGGGGCGGATCCGGCGGCTCTGCGACCCGCACTTCGGGATCGGCTCCGACGGGGTCCTCCTGCTCGCGCCGGTCGAGGATCCGGCCCAGGTGGCCGAATTGCGCATCTTCAACCCCGACGGCTCGGAGGCCGAGCTCTCGGGCAACGGGGCGCGCGAGGCGGTCATGTACCTGCGGCGGGCCGGTTGGACCGATGCCGACGAGTTCACGATCGTGACCAAGGCCGGTCCGATCACGCCGACGATTCGCGCAGAGCGCGAGTGCACGCTCGAGATGGGGCGGGCGAGCACGACCTCCGGCGACTTCCCCTCAGGACCGGATGACGGCCGCGGCGAGGTGCAGGCCGGCGGGCGAACCTGGTCGTTCCGGCACGTATCGATCGGCAACCCGCAGTGCGCGATCGCGGTCGGCGACGAGCTCGAGGAGCTCGACCTCCCGGCGATCGGGCCCGAGATCGAGAACAGCAAGCTGTTCCCCAACCGCACCAACGTCAGCTTCTACCGGGTGGACGGTGATCGCGTCCGCGCGCGCATCTTCGAGCGGGGCGTGGGGGAGACGCTCTCCTCGGGGACCGGCGCGTCGGGGGCTGCGGTGGCGGCCCACCTGGCCGGGGCGCCGGACACGCTGACGGTCGAGCTCGACGGCGGGGGGTTGGTCGTCGAGATCGCGGATGACCTCGGTGTGCGCCTGACGGGCTGGGCGGAGCCCGTCTACGCCGGCGAGGTCTCGCCCGAGCTGCTCCGGGTCCTGGAGGGGCTCGCCTAGCGCTTCAGCCGCGTCACCCCGCGGCCCTCGTGCCACGCGGAGATCAGCATGTGATCGGGTGGGTCCCTGCCGATCGTGATCACCACCAGCTCCGTGATGTCCGCGCGAAAGAGGTGTGAGCGCCCCGGCGCGGAGCCGATGACCCGGTCGAGCTGCTCGGAGTCAGTGATCTCCTCCATGCGCCCGGCGATCTTGGCGTCGCCCGGCTGGCTCTCGGGGAACGCCCCGTTCGGCTCGGGGTCGGGGGAGGCGCTGTGGAGCGCGAAGCGGCCGTCGCGCCGGAGGTCCAGGGCCTTCACCGCCCTCCACATGCTGCCCACGTAGAGGTCCCCGTCCGCGAAGCGGGTCTCGATGCCGCTGATCCTGGGCGAGCCGTCGCGCCGCAGCGTCGCGATCGTCTTGTGCCTGTGGGCGCCGAGGATCCGCTGGGCAAGGTCGGTGAGCTCCGGGGCCTCCCGCACGATCTCGCTCCAGGGCGCCATCGCTCGATCGTATGACCGGACGCCCGGGCGCGCCCTTCCCCCTAGTCTTCCGGCTTCCGTGGCACCCCCTGTGAAGAAGAGAGGCCTCGCGGCCCCCTCGGAGCGCCTGCAGGCGATGCCGCCGTACATGTTCGCCGAGCTCGAGCGCAGGATCGAGGCGAAGCGCGACGAGGGCATCGACGTGATCAGCCTCGGGATCGGCGATCCGGACACCCCGACCTTCCGCTACGTGGTCGATGCGATGCGCGAGGCGGTCGGCGATCCCGGTGCCCAGAAGTACCCGAGCAACCGCGGCCGGCCCGAGTTCCGACGTGCCTTCGCGGACTTCTACCTGCAGCGCTTCGGGGTCGAGATCGATCCGGTCACCGAGGTGATTCCCGCGATCGGCGCCAAGGAATGCATCTACCACCTCTGCTTCGCCTTCCTGGACCCGGGCGACGTCGCGCTCGCGTCCGACCCCGGTTATCCCGTCTACACCGGCGGCCCGGTGCTCGCCGGAGCCGAGGCGCACCTGTTGCCGCTGCGCCCCAACCTGGCCTTCGCCCCGGACCTCGACTCCATTCCGAAGGAGAAGCTCGAGGCGGCGCGGCTGCTCTTCATCAACTACCCGAACAACCCGACCGGGGCGGTCGTCCCCGACGGGTTCTTCGAGCGCGTCGTGGAGCTCGCCGAGCGCCACGAGATCCTCGTCGTGCACGACAACGCCTACTCCGAGACCACGTACGACGGCTACGTCGCCCCGAGCTTCCTGGCAACCCCGGGCGCCAAGGAGGTCGGCGTCGAGGTCTTCTCCCTCTCCAAGGGCTACAACATGACCGGCTGGCGCTGCGCGGCGATCCTCGGCAATGCCGAGGCGATCAAGGCCTACTGGCGGCTGAAGACCAACGTCGACTCGGGATTGTTCGAGGCCGTTCAGCTCGCCGGCGCGGCGGCGCTCCGCGGTCCGCGCAAGGAGGTCGGCGAGATGTGCCGGATCTACGGGCGGCGGCGCGACCTCGTCGTGGACGCCCTCCGGGACATCGGGGTCGAGGTGGAGAGCCCGAAGGGGACCATCTACATCTGGGCCCCGGTGCCGGACGGACATACGTCCGCTTCCTTCGCCGAGCTGGTCCTCGAGGAGGCCGCCGTGGTGGTCTCGCCCGGGTCGATGTACGGCCCCAGCGGCGAGGGCTTCTTCCGGATCTCCCTGACCACGCCTGACGAGCTCCTGCGCGAGGCGGTGCAGCGCCTGCGCGCGCACCTGACGCCCTAGGGACCGGCGCGAGGAGCGTTTGCACGCCGTAAGGTGGGGGAGACGGGAGCTCTCGAGGGGCGGGGGCGAAAGGGCCTTTACCGCGGCCTCAGCTCTATAGGTCAGCCTGTCTCGCCGAACAGTCATCTGATGAGCGAAATCGGACTCATACTCGCCCTCGGCTGCGCCCTGGTCTCGGGTGTCGCGCTGCTCTGCAAGCACCGGGGGGCGGTGAACGCGCCGGATGTCGCGATGCGCAGCCCGCTGCGCAGCGCCTCGGCGCTGTTCCGATCGCGCTGGTGGGCGATCGGCTTCGGCCTCGCCTTCTGCGCCTGGTGCCTGCACGTCGCGGCGCTCTCGATGGCGCCGCTCTCGATGGTGCAGGCCGTGATCGCGGGCGGCCTGGCAATGCTGGCGATCCCGGCACGCCGCTGGTTCGGGATCGCGGTCTGCAAGCGCGAGGTAATCGGCCTCGTGCTCTGCGCAGCGGGGCTGGCCTTCCTCGCGCTCACCGCCGGCCCCGGGCACAGCGGCCGTGGCTTCGCCGGCTCGACGATGCTGGCCTTCGAGGGCGGGACCCTGGCGCTCGGCGGCCTCCTGATGGCCGCCTCGGCGCATCGCCGCCTGAGCGCCCGCGGCTGGCTGCTGCTGGCTGCCGCCGCGGGGACCCTGCTCGGCGTCTCCGACGTGGCGCTCAAGGCTCTCGCGGAGACCGTCCCGGGCGCGCCGCTGGGCCTGTTCAGCCCCTGGACCGCGCTCGCGATCCTCGCTGGGCTCGGGGCGTTCCTCGCCCTGGCCAGGGGCCTGCAGCTCGGCGAGGCGGTGGGGGTGATCGTCGCCTTCTCGGCCGCTGCGACGCTGGCCGCGATCGCGGGAGGGATCCTCGTCTTCGGGGATCCGCTGGGCTCCGATGCGCTCACGGTGATCACCCGGTGCTCGGCCTTCCTGGCCGTGATCGGCGCCGCCGCCCTGCTTCCGATGGTCCCCGCGAGCGGCGGCATGGGGGCGAGCCCGCAACGCGCCTGAGGAGGCCCCCGCGCCGAGTGGGCCCGGGCGCCCCTACCATCAGGGGAGTGCGGCGAAACCGCAACGGACGACGACAGGCAGAGAGCCGCCACATGCGAGGGCGCTTCGCCGGCGAAGCCGGGGAGCGACCCGTTGCATCGGGCTCCGCCGGCATCGTCAACCCTCGCGCGCGCCAGCGCGCGATCGCAGTCGGAATCGTCCGCGACGACGAGCAGCGCCACGAGCCTCTTGCCGAGTTGAAGGAGCTCCTGCGGACGGCGGGGGTCGCGACCGCCGGCGAGATGACGCAATCCCGCTCCGAGCCGGATCCCGACCGCTACCTCGGCCGCGGCAAGCTCGCCGAGCTGAAGCGGGAGATTGCGGCCGCCGACGCAAACCTGGTCGCCTGCGACGACGAGCTGCTGCCGCGCCAAGAGCGCAACCTCGAACAGGAGCTGGGCGTCCCGGTGATCGACCGGACCGCTGTCATCCTCGACATCTTCGCCGACCACGCCCACAGCGCGGAGGGAAAGCTCCAGGTGGAGCTTGCCCAGCTCGAGTACAACCTGGCGCGAATGAGAGGCCTCTGGTCGCACCTCGAGCGCCTCGGAGGGGGCATCGGGACCAGGGGACCCGGCGAGTCCCAGATCGAGACCGACCGGCGCCTGGCGCGTGACCGGATCACCTCGCTGCGCCGGCGGCTCGGCCGGCTCGAGCGCAATCGCGCGGTGATGCGCGCGGAGCGGGAGCGCGCGGTGATGCCGACCGTCGCGCTAGCCGGTTATACGAACGCGGGCAAGTCGACCCTGCTGAACGCGCTGACAGGAGCAGGGGTCGGCGTGGGGGAGCGGCTCTTCCATACCCTCGATCCATCGACCCGCGCCTTCACCCATGAGGGGCGGCGCTTCCTGCTCACCGACACCGTCGGCTTCATCCGCAAGCTGCCGCACGCCCTGGTCGAGGCGTTCAAGGCGACCCTGGAGGAGACGGTCCTCGCCGACCTGATCCTCCACGTCGTCGACGGCTCCGAGCCGGAGGAGGAGCGCGCGGAGTCGATCTCGGCCGCCTCCGCCGTGCTCGACGAGATCGGCGCGGGCTCGTCGCCGAGGCTGCTGGTCATGAACAAGATCGACCTCCTCGACGAGGCCGAGCGCCGCGAGCTCTCGCTGCGCCACCCTGAGGCGACCCTTGTCTCAGCCGAGACCGGCGAGGGCCTCGACGACCTCAGGGCGCGAATCGCGAAGACGATCGGGCAGGCGCTGACCGAAGTCGTGCTGCTCGTGCCCTTCGAAGCCGGTGAGCGTCTTTCTGAGCTTCACGAGATCGCTGGTGATCTTGAGCGCGAAGATCGCGAGGACGGAGTACTCGTTCGCGCGCGGCTTCCCGCCGCTCTCGCCGGTCGATTCTCCGATCTCTCGGTCAAGGGGCGGGACGGAGAAAGCGGAGCTCGACGCCGAGTTCGTGCCGGCGCCGAGTAACGCCGCGGCCAACGGCAGCGATCCGCCTGAGTCGATGGGGAACCCGGTCCCGACCGCACCCGGTTCTACCCTTCGCGGCGGCATGGAGGAGCTCAGGTTCACCAAGCTCAGCGAGAAGGCGACGATGCCGACCCGCGCGCACGAGAACGACGCCGGCCTGGACCTCTACGCGGCCGAAATCGTCCAGATCCCCACGGGGGCGCGGGCCAGCGTCGGCACCGGTATCGCGGTTGCCATCCCGGAGGGCCTTGCCGGCCTGGTTCTGCCGCGGTCCGGGCTCGCGCTCAAGCACGGCGTCACGCTGATCAACGCTCCGGGCTTGATCGATCCGGGCTACCGGGGCGAGGTCAGGGTCCTGCTCCTCAACACGGACCAGAGGCTCGAGTACCAGTGCAATCCAGGCGACCGGATCGCCCAGCTGCTGCTGGTCCCGATCGCCACGGCGAGCCCCATGCAGGCGAACGAGCTGGATTCGACCAGGCGCGGCGCGGGCGGCTTCGGCTCCAGCGGAATCTAGGCGGAGCGGTCAGCTGAAGGAGACCTGCGGGGCCTCGCGCTCGGCCGCGTCGCCGATCTCGAAGAACGGCTTGGGCTGGAAGCCGCCCTGGTTCGCGATGATCGAGCCCGGGAACTGCTGGATCCGGGTGTTGTAGGTCTGGACGTTCGAGTTGTAGATCCGGCGCGAGGCCTGGATCTCATCCTCCAGCTCGGAGAGCTGGCGCTGGAGCTGCTGAAAGTTCTCGGTCGCTCGCAGCTGCGGGTACTGCTCGGCGACCACCCGCAGGCCGCCGAGGGCGGCGGTGAGCTGGGTCTCGGCCTTGCTGGCCTCCTCGGGACCGCTCGCCTGCATCGCGGCGGCGCGAGCCTGGGTCACCTTCTCGAACGTCTGCCTCTCGTGCGAGGCGTAGCCCTTCACCGACTCGACCAGGTTCGGAACCAGGTCGTGCCGACGCTTGAGCTGCACGTCGATGCCGCTCCACGCCTCGTCGCAGCGGTTGCGGAGGCCGATGATGCTGTTCCGGGAGAAGACGTAGATCAGCCCGATCAGCACCAGCACGGCGATCAGGACGATCACGATGACCATGCGGTGATCCTATACGGCGCGGGTGATGTGGCCAAACTCTCAGCCGCGTTCGGCGGCGTGCAGCGCGGCGGCGTGGGCGGCCACCTCGAGCTCGTCCCCCAGCGGCTCGAGCTCCGGCAGCGAACCGGTTCGCCGCTCGATGGCGAGCGCGATCAGACGGTCGGCCAGCCAGGCGTTCTTGGGCAGGAGGGGGCCGTGCAGGTAGGTCCCGATCATGTTGAGGCGCTTGACGCCCTCGTAGCCGTCGCGGTCGTTGTTGCCATGGCCGTGGAGGACCCTGCCGAGGGGCTCCGCGTCCGGGCCGAGGTGCGTCCGCCCGCCGTGGTTCTCGAAACCGGCGAGGACCCTGGGACCATTCCCGAGGGAGACCTCGATCGAGACGTTGCCGATCAGCCGGGGACCGGGCTCGCGGACGGTTTCGAGATCGGCGATGCCCAGGCCGGGAATGGACTGCTCGCCCAGCTCGTAGCGATGACCGAGCAGCTGATAGCCGCCGCAGACGGCGAGCAGGGCCGCGCCGTCATCCACCGCGGCGGCGATCGCCGCGCGCTTCGTGCGCAGCATGTCCTCCGCGACCAGGACCTGGTCGCGGTCCTGGCCGCCCCCGATGTAGATCAGGTCGTGCTCGCTTGAATCGAACCCGTCGCCAGGACCCGCCGCCTCGTACCGGAACAGGATGCCGCGCCACTCGCAGCGCCGCTGCAGGAAGAGGATGTTGCCGCGGTCGGCGTAGATGTTCATCTGCTCCGGA
>DATGDO010000121.1:0-8452 GCA_035310805.1 Solirubrobacterales bacterium | reverse complement strand
GCCGCCTCCGACCTCCTCGAGCGCCTTGCCGACGCCCTCCAGCAGCTCCGGATTGCGATCCAGCGAGAGCAGCACGCGTTCGAGGATCCGGCTGACGTTGTCGAGCCGCGCCTTGAGCAGCGCCTGCGCCTCGACGCCCTCAATCTTCAACTCGACCTCGCCCAAGTGAGCGTGCGCGCCGACGCTTACGTTGAGCAGCTTCCTGACCTTGGCGAGTACGGCTACCCGGGCATCGAGGTCGTCCACCTCGATATCGATCTTGTCCACCTTGACGACCGGGACGTCGGCCAGGACGTCCGGGCCCTCGGACTTGTCCACTTCCTTCGGGTCGACGACCGAGTAATCGGGGAACTCCTCACGCTTGCGCTTGCGGCTCCGTGAGGCGCTACGGCCATTGGAGCTAGCGCGGCTCCTGTCCCTGGGCGCCTGGGTGGACGAATCGCTCTCGACGCGCCTCGACTCCGTTCGCGCCCCGGACCTGTTGTGTGTTTCCCGAGACCGGCTCGATCCGGTCGACCGGCTCCGGGAGCTCGCATTCGCGCGGCGCTTCGACGACGACGAGGAGGAGCGGCCGCTTGACTTCGATGAAGAACCAGTGGAGCCGCCGGAGCGGGCCTTGCTGCTGCTGGATCGAGAGCTGCGCTGGGGCATCCTGCCCCTCCTCCTGGATCGACGGTCAGTCGGTGATGCGC
This sequence comes from Solirubrobacterales bacterium, assembly GCA_035310805.1. Lineage (GTDB taxonomy): Bacteria > Actinomycetota > Thermoleophilia > Solirubrobacterales > 70-9 > DASUPK01. Next base: position 7,760 of record DATGDO010000121.1, on the reverse strand, counting down.
GCTTACCCGATCCCAACCGTTCAAACACTCAACTTGGTGGCAGCCGTTCAAATTGGGCCGGCAGTTCAAATTTCACCTCAGCGGGTAGTCGAGGTGGACCGCCGGCGCGAAAGGCGCAGCTGGCACGGAAGCCAAAAGAGAGGCGATAGCCATGGCGCAGACAACCAGGTCCTCGGGCAAGAGCTCGTCGAGCGGTGGCTCGAGGACGAAGAGATCCACGAGCCGGAACGGCTCTTCCGGCTCATCCAGGAGCGCTCGGTCGGGCTCCAAGCGGACGAGCTCGAACGGTGGCAGCTCGACGTCCTCCCGGTCCAAGCGCAGCACCACGTCGAGCTCCCGGCGCGCGTCGTCAGGCGCCAGCGCCAGGCAGACGTCGTCGAGCGGCCCGATCGCCAAGACCGGCGGAAGGGTCGTCGGGCTGGCGTCGAAGGCGAAGGCACCGCTGCTCGCAGGTGGAGCCGCTCTCGCCGGCGTCGCCGGTTGGGGTTGCACTGAAGAGCCACAATCAGAACCGCAGGCCACTGAAGCGACTGAGCAGCGTCTCGCTGCCCAAGTCCCTCAAGAACGTCGACCTCGGCAAGGTCGACCTGGACTCGCTCACCTCCGTGGCGCGGCAGGTGCAGTCGATCGGAGAGCAGGTCGGCGACGTCGTCGACGCGGCGGAGCAGACCCGCAAGAAGCACAAGTAGACGCCCCGGCGGGACCAGCGGCGACTCCAGGGTCGTCCGTTTGCTGGCTCGAGTCAGGCTGTCTCGGCCGAGGTGAGGAAGGACTCGAGGCGCTCGTTGTAGGGCGCGCCGGTCGAGGGGATCGTGTGGCCGCGACCGGGGATCAGGGCGCGCTCGGCGGAGAGTGATCGGGCGAGGTCATCGCAGACGGCCTCGAAGACCGGGGAGTGGTCCCCCGAGACGACGAGGACCGGGAATCCGGCGGCCGCGAGGCGGTCCAGCGGGATCTCCGCCTCCCAGGGCGGCCGCTCGCGCTTGAGGAGGTCGACTCCGTGGGCGAGCCACTCGGGGAGCTCGTCGGGCGTAACGTGGGAAGAGCCCGCGCCCGAGCGGAACATACGGAGGAAGTCCTCGGAGGGAATCGACTCGGGGTCGCCGTAGAGGCGCTCACCGCCGGCGATCATCTCCTCCACCTCGGCTCGGCCCTCCGCCAGGCGCAGCAGGCCGGGCTCCGAGACGGTCAGCGAGCGGACCGCCTCCGGTCGGTCCGCGGCGGCGAGCAGCGCGATCACCGAGCCGTAGGAGTGCCCCACCAGGTGAGCGCCCTCGCCGAGCAGCTTGGCGAACATCGGCGCCTCCAGAGCGAAGTCGTTGCGCTCGAGCGGCGGGCTCTTGCCGAAGCCGGGACGATTGGGCAGGATCAGCTCCCAGCGCTCGGCGAGCTCCCGCTGCTTCCGCCAAGTGATGGAGGCGCCGACGACGCTGCCGTGGACGAAGAGGATCGGCGGCCCCTCTCCGATCCTCTCAACCTCGAGCACGGCGCCTCACCTTCTCCGGATGGCAGAGAATCGGGGCGGTCATGGCTGCCGGGCGCGTCATGGCGGCCAGTCTAGGAAGGCTCTTGCCTCCGATCCGTCGCAAGAGCCTACGATCACTCCGGTGAAGCTGATCATCCAGATCCCCTGCCTGAACGAGCAGGAGTCCCTCCCGCAGGTGCTCTCGGAGCTGCCGCGGCAGGTCGTCGGCTTCGACCAGGTGGAGTGGCTGGTCATCGACGACGGCTCGACCGACCGTACTGTCGAGGTGGCCCGCCGCGAAGGGATCGACCACCTCGTCCGGCTGACCACCAACCGGGGCCTGGCCACCGCCTTCCAGGCCGGGCTCGACGCCGCGCTCAAGCTCGGTGCCGACGTGGTCGTCAACACCGACGCCGACGGCCAGTACAGCGCCTCCGACATCCCACGCCTGGTCGAGCCGATCGTCAACCGCCGAGCCGACATCGTGGTCGGCGATCGGCAGGTGCAGACCGTCGAGCACTTCTCCCCCACCAAGAAGCTGCTGCAGAGGCTGGGAAGCTGGGTCGTCCGCAGGGCCTCCGGCACCAAGGTGCTCGACACGACCTCCGGCTTCCGCGCCTACAACCGCGAGGCGGCCCTCCAGCTGATCGTCGTCTCGCGCTACACGTACACCCTCGAGAGCCTGATCCAGGCCGGCAAGATGTCCGTGGCGATCGAGGACGTCCCGATCTCGCCCAACCGAACCGATCGCGAATCGCGGCTCTTCGGCTCGACCTCGGCCTACGTCAGGCGCAACGCCTTCGCGATCTACCGCGCCTACACCCTGTACGAGCCGCTGCGCGTCTTCATGCTGCTCGCCATCGTCTTCGGGGTGCTCGCCCTCGCGGCCTGGTCGCCCTTCCTCCTCGACTGGATCATGAACGGTGACCGCAGCGGCCACATCCAGTCGCTGATCCTGGGCGCCGTCCTGATGCTCGCGGCGGTCCAGATGTTCGCCCTCGGCATCATCGGCGACGCCCTCGCCGGCCAGCGGGCGATCCAGCAGCGCGTCTACGAGCGGGTCAGGCGGTTGGAGCTGGAGGCCGGCGTCGGCCCCTCCCACTACGAGCGCGGCGATCGCGACCCGGGCCACCCGCTCGCCGTGGAGACGATCGAGACCACCGTCGTCCGGTGAGCGTCCAGGCCGCCGAGGCCGGCGGGAACGTCTACGACAAGTACGGCACGTCCAACCCGGTCGCCAGACGGCTGATGGCCGGGTTCACGGGCGAGCTCGACGAGCTGGTCGGGCTGACCGGGGCGACCGAGGCCCACGAGGTCGGCTGCGGCGAGGGAGAGCTGTCCATTCGCCTGGCGCGTAGGGGGCTGCGGGTGCGCGCCACGGACGCTTTCGGGCAGGTTCTGGAGGAGGCGAGGCGGCGCGCAAGCGCGGCGGGTGTGGAGATCGCCTTCGAGGCGACTCCGGTGGAGGAGCTCGGGCCCGAGGGGCACGCCGCCGAGCTGGTGATCTGCTGCGAGGTGCTCGAGCATCTCGAGGATCCCGAGCGGGCCCTGGAGGTGCTGGCGCGACTGGCGCGCCCCTGGCTGATCGCGAGCGTGCCCCGTGAGCCGCTCTGGCGCGCCCTCAACCTGGCGCGCCTCTCATATGTGAGTGAGCTAGGCAACACGCCGGGCCATCTCAACCACTGGTCGAAGCGAGGGTTCGTGAGGTTTCTCAGGCGGCGGTTCGAGGTGGTCGAGGTGAGCAGCCCGCTGCCCTGGACCATGGTTCTCTGCCGCGCAGCGGGCGCATCCGGGAGCAACGGGTATTCGCCCCACTAGAATCGCCGGCTTGATGAGGGTTCTGCGACAGTCGCTACAAGCGCTCCGCGCCCGGCCGGGCGTCACCGCGGTGGTGACGCTCGGGTTCGCCTGGGGATTCGTCATGCATCAAATGGGCTGGGCCCAGATGGCCCACTTCGACCAGGTGCAGGCCTTCTCCAAGGGCCAGACCCAGATCGACCAATGGCACTGGGACACCAACGACAAGGCCTGGGTGGACGGGCACTACTACTCCGTGAAGAGCCCGGGGATGGCCGCGCTCAGCACGCCCCTATACGTCGCCATCAAGGACCTCGGCGGCGAGAAGCTCACCCGCGCCGCCGTCGACAATGCCGCGCGCACGGCCCATTCGAAGTGGCTTCCCGACAGTGTCGTGCCGCTCGAGAACTACGGCTACGACGTCGAGCGGGGGCTACGCGTCCAAGCCGCTGTCCAGCAGGCGACCCCGATCGTCTGGGCCCTGACGCTGCTCGCGGCCGTGATCCCGGCCGTACTGCTGCTCCTCGCGGTACGGTGGGCCGCGGACCGGTTCCTGCCCGGCTACGGGACCGCGGCGGCGATCACCCTGGGTCTCGCCACGGTGTTGATGACCTTCGCGGCGGAGTTCTTCTCGCACGTGATCTCCGCCGGCTTCGGCTTCGCGGCGTTCTGCGTCCTGATCAAGGAGAGGGACGGCGCCCCCCGCCGCGGCATGGTTGCACTGGCCGGACTGCTGGCCGGGCTGGCCGTCACCTTCGAGTTCCAGACCGGCCTGGTCGGCGTCGTCCTGTTCGGCTACGCGCTCTCGCGCCCACCTGACACGGGTCGCGCTGGTGGGCGCGCTCGCATCCTGCTGCGGCGCGGGGCCGACTATGCGGGCGGGGCAGTGCTCGGCGCGCTGCCGATGCTCGCCTTCAACTACTGGGCCTTCGGCAACCCGCTCAAGCTCGCCTATGGCTACGCAGTCGCCTTCCCCGGCGTCAGCGGACATGACGTGCTCGGCCTCAACAGCCACGGGTTCTTCGGCATCACCGCGCCCCGATTCGACAGCGCCGTGAGCCTGCTGCTCGCGGGCCGCGGGCTGCTGGTCCTGACGCCGATCGTGGTCATGTCGGTGATCGGCGTGATCCTGATGAGAGGGCGGGGACACCGCGCCGAGGCGAACACGATCCTGGCGATCGCCGCCGTCTACTTCATCTACAACTCGGGCTACTGGCTGCCCTTCGGCGGCGGTACCCCGGGCCCGCGCTTCCTGATCCCCGCCCTGCCGTTCCTGGCGATCGGACTGGCATTCGCCTACAAGCGCCTGCCCGCCCTGACGCTCGGCCTCGCCATCCCCTCGGCGCTGATGATGCTGGTCGGCACGCTGACCTACCCGCTGATCGGCAAGCAGGGGACGGGCACCTGGGCCGACTGGCTGATGGAGGGCAGGCTCGAGCACACCGTCCTCACCGCTTTCGGCGTGACGAACGCCTGGCTGGCCGTAGCACCGTTCGTCGCCGCCGTCCTCTGCGCCGTCGTGCTCGCCGTTCGCGCCACGCCCTCGACGTCCCTCTCCGACTTCCGGGTTGCAGTCCCGGCGCTTCTGGCCTGGGCAGTTGTCTCCGCGGTCGGTCCCGGGATCGCCGGCGACGACATCAGCCCGTTGGCGCGCGGCAACACCTCCGCGCTCTGGCTGGTGGCCTCGGCACTGCTCCTCTCCCTGGCGACGCTCTGTTTGGTGCGGGCGCGGGAGCGCCGGGCTCAATCCGACCCGGAGATCCCACCGACGCGCGAGACCGCTCTCCGGCCCGAGCTGGCGTTCGACGAGCCAAGCTCGTAGAAGATCAGCCCCGGGCGATCCGGCAGCCGGTAGCGCTTCAGCGGCAGCCCGGCGACCGGCTTGCGCGCCGCTCCCTGCTGGGGAGTCCCGAGCGTCAGTCCGGTGTGCAGGATCACCGTGCGCACGCGGTACTCCTGCAGCTCGCTGATGGTCGCGGCATCGGGGAAGTTCGCCATCCTGCGGATCAGGTTCAGCACCGGAGCGGGGTTGGTGCTGGCTCGGCCATTGACGATCTCAGCGAAGCCCTGGGTGGACGCCAGCTGATAGGCGCGGTTCTCCTTGGCGGTCAGCGCCGGCAGGTGCAGCTGGGGTCCCGGGATGTCGGCGGTCGAGGGGCCCGACGGCGGCACAGGCGGCTGCGCCTGGTCGTCGAAGGGATCGAACGGCAGGCTCCGCCCCTCTGTGACGATCGCCAGGCCGAGCACGCCGGCGATGGCGATGGCGGACCAGGCCGGCCATCGCCTACGGCCGGCCGCGCGGATCGTGGCCTCGGCGCCGGCCGCCGCGAGCAAGGCGAGCGCGAGGGATGAGAATGTCGCCAGCCGCCCTGGGGTACGAATCGCGTCCCATCCGGGAAGCACGTCGTAGAGGACACGATAGGGCCAGAGCAGGCCGCCCTGCTCGCGGAAGCCGAGCTCGAGCACCACGATCGCCACGGCCGCGATTCCGAGGCCCACGAGCAAACGCCTGGGCAGGCTCTTCGATCCCAAGCCCACCATGGCCAGCACGAGGATCACCGCACCCGGGAAGAGCGTCTTCTCCTGCCAGGTAGTGAGGCTGTCGCGAATGCCGGCCGTGGCCGCGCCCCAGACGAAGTTCTCTTCGGGTGCGGTGAGCAGGACCTTGAGCGGACCGGAGAAGGCGGCGACCTCGTGGGGGGTCCGCTTCGCCCCCGGGAACTCGTCCGCGATCTGGAGGTAAGCGTGCGCGATCCAGTAGGAGAACGCAACGAAGACGACGGCGCCGGCGGCTCCGGCGATGATCATCCGGCGCGGAACCGGAGGCCTGCCGCGCACCAGCCACGCCCCAACCCCGATCAGAGCGGCGCCGGCGAGCCCATAGGCGAAGGGCAAGCCGAGCACCCAGCCGAGTGAGACCTGCCAGGCAGCGACCAGCCAAGCCCAGAACAACCACCACGGCCGCTTCAGCCTGATCCCGCGCACCGCGAAGGCGATCGACAACGGGATGCCGCCGCTCGAGATCACCTGCATATGGCCGTCCTGCTCGAGCCGGTAGGGAGCGAAGGCGAAGGCGGCCCCGGCGATCGCCGCGCCGGCCGGGCCCAGCCCGAGCTCCCGGGCTAGCAGATACGCACCGAAGAACGCCAGCGCGTAGGCGAAGAGGAAGAGCAGGTCGTAGCGGACGATCGCGGCGTGGGGCCCGCTTCCGATGATCCCGGTGGGGGCGTAGCCGATCAGCGCGTCGCCGAAGGCCAGCGAGTCCTTGATCGGCCAGAAGCGATTGGCGTCGAAGAAATGGAGCGGCTGATGGAGCAGGGCGTGGCCGCCCCAGGCCGGCTGCCAGGCCTCCGCGAGCGGGTCGCCGATGTCCCGCGGCACCGTCGATCCAAGATGGAGCAGCAGCGGCCACGTCATCACGATCGCGAGCAGGACGGCGCCGATCGCGACGATCACGACCTCCTTCGCCGCCAGTGCGGATCCGGTCGCGCTCGGGCGCGCCCTCGTATCCGCGCCTTCGCGCGCCGTCACGGCCTGGGTGGCAGACATGAGCCGGGCATCCTCGCAATTAGTGATGCCCTGGCGCGTCGCCGTGCATATGCTCCACCCTTGGTCGCGGCGCTGATCGCAATCGGGGTGATCGCGTTCCTGGCGTTCGACGCCTGGGTTCTCTACCGCGTCTTCAAGTCACGGGCGAGCGCCGGCGACTACGGCTCCTTCCCGGTGCCGGGCGAGACCACCGTCACCGCGCCGGCGGGAAAGCTGAAGATCTCCTACCAGGAGAGCTACAAGGCCTCGAGCAGCGGCGACAGCATCGACTTCGGCACCCCGGCGGCGCTGCAGGTGCAGGTGAGGAGCGCCGCCGGGGGCGAGCCGCTGCCCATCAAGGGGCCGGGCTTTCGGGGGATGGGAGAGTCGCTCAACACCGGCAGCGGCTGGAGCCGCTCGCTCGTCGGCACCGTCCAGATCCCGGAGCCCGGCGCCTACACGATCACGGCCGGGCCCGCGATCGAGGGCGGCATCGAGCCGCAGATCCTGATCGGCAGATAGCCGCGAACCGGGCGGGTCGCGCTCGTCCCCGCCCTCTCATCTGTCGGGGCGGTCGGGGTAGAGCTCGTCGATCGTGAGCAGCGGGCGGTACGGCGCGCCGGCCGCCTGCGCGATCGCGTCGCCGCCTCCGGCCAGGCGGTCGACGACCGCCGTGACGCCGGCGACCTCGAGGCCCTCCTCCTTGATCCGCTCGATCGCCCGCACGGTTGATCCCCCCGTGGTGACGACGTCCTCGACCACCAGGCAGCGTGTGCCCGGCTCGAGCAGCGGGCCCTCGATCCAGCGCTGCAGGCCGTGCTCCTTGCGCTCCTTGCGGACGAAGAACGCGAGCAGGCCGCCACCGCGCTCGTCGGAGATGGCCGCACAAGCGAGTGGGTCGGCCCCCATCGTCATGCCGCCGACCGCGCTCGCGCCTCGCTTCGCCGCCTCGGCGGCGATCAGCTCGCCG
>DATGDO010000120.1:0-7829 GCA_035310805.1 Solirubrobacterales bacterium | reverse complement strand
GCCGCCCTGGCCGCCGTACTCCTCCGGGTAGCAGAGCCCGATGTAACCGAGCTCGCCGGCGCGATGCAGGACTGAGTCGGGCCAGAGCAGCTCCTCCCACTCGAAGCGGTGTGGGGTGAGCTCCTTGAGCACCCAGCTCTTCATCGACTCGCGCAGCTCCTCGTGCTCGTCGGTGAAGATGAAGTGCCGGCCCTTGCCGGAGGCGTAGTCGGGCTTGATGACGCGGGAGGTCGCGGTGGCCACTGCTGGGTCTCCTTGGTCGGAAGGGTTGAGAGGGAGGGCGCGTCCGGCGCAGAGTGAATAGTAGAACTTCCTACTTCCTACTGCAACCAGAAGCGTGCGCCGGCACTGGCGAGGGATCCTCCCCGTGGGAAGATCCGTCCTCCAGTAAGTAGTAGGACGTAGCACTTCTCATTGATCGCCGGATCCACTAGGGTGGGCGGCGATGGCGGAGCTGCTCTACCAGGTCGAGGACGGTGTGGCGACGGTGACGCTCAACCGCCCCGACCAACGTAACGCCCTGAACGCGGAGCTCCTCTCGGGTCTGGTCGAGGCGATGAAGAGCGCCCGGGAGGACGATGCGGTACGCGCCGTGGTCCTCACTGGGGCCGGTGACAAGGTCTTCTGCGCCGGGGCTGATCTCGGCGGATTCGCCGCCGAGGCGCCGCTCGTCGACAAGCACTTCGCCTCGGACCTCTTCCTCGAGTTCTTCAGGCTGATGCCGCGGCTCGGCAAGCCCTCCCTCTGCGCCGCCAACGGCCACGTGCTGGCGGGCGGCATGGGGCTGGCGCTCTCCTGCGATCTGCTGATCGCGAAGGCGGGGGCGCGCTTCGGCACGCCGGAGATCAACGTGGGGGCCTTCCCCTACATGATCATGTCGATCATCTACCGCAACGTCCCGCGGAAGAAGGTCAACGAGATGATGCTGCTCGGCGAGCAGATCTCGGCCGAACAGGCCGTCGAGTACGGGCTCGCCAACAAGGTCGTGTCGGCCGAGGAATTCGACGCCGCGGTCGACGAGTGGGCGCAGAAGCTCGCCTCGAAGAGCCCGGTGCTGATGCGGCTGGGCCACGACGCGATGTACCGCCAGCAGGACATGGCGATCGACGAAGCCCTGGAGTACCTGCGCTCGCAGCTCTCGCTCACCTTCTCGACAGAGGACATCAAGGAGGGCGTCGCCGCTTTCTTCGAGAAGCGACCCCCGAACTGGAAGGGGCACTGATGGCCGCCAAGGACGAGACCACCAAGCCGGTCGAGCACAGGGGCGAGGCTCCCGAGGCCCCGGACAAGGTCGAGGGCGGGGAGGGGACCGGCATGAAGGCCCTGACGGAGGACGTTCACGCCCGGAGGGAGAAGGCGAAGCTCGGCGGCGGCGAGGAGAAGATCGCCGTTCAGCACGAGCGCGGCAAGCTCACCGCGCGGGAGCGCATCGACCTGCTCTGCGATGCGGGCACCTTCGTCGAGATGGGCATCCACGGCCGGCCGCACTTCTCCCAGCGCAACATGGAGGGCCGCGACGCGCCCGCGGACGGCGTGATCACCGGCTGGGGCGACGTGGACGGCCGCCGCTGTTGCATAGCGGCCTACGACTTCACCGTGATGGCCGGCTCGATGGGGATGACCGGCGAGCTCAAGGTCTCGCGTCTCCGCGAGATGGCGCTCAGCAAGCGGATGCCCTTCATCTGGCTGCTCGACTCGGCGGGGGCCCGGATCCAGGAGGCGGCCGGCTCGCTGTTCGCCGGCTCGGGGCACCTCTTCCAGGAGGAGGTCGTGATGTCCGGGGTGATCCCGATGGTCGCAGCCATGCTCGGCCCGTGCGCGGCCGGCACCGCCTACATCCCCGCGCTCTCCGACTTCGTCCCGATGGTGGTCGGGCAGGGCGCCATGGCGCTCGCCGGGCCGCACCTGACCAAGGCGGTCACGGGCGAGGACATCTCGATGGAGGACCTCGGCGGCGCCAAGGTCCACTGCCGCAAGTCCGGTGTCGGGGACCTCGAGGTGAAGGACGATGCCGAGTGCATCCAGGTCGTCAGGGACTACCTCTCCTACTTCCCGCCGAACTGCGAGGAGCGCCCTCCGGTCCGCGAGACGACCGATCCGGAGGGCCGCATGTCGGAGAAGCTGCTCGACATCGTCCCCGAATCGCCGCGGCACCCATACGACATGTACGACGTGATCCGCGAGATCACCGACGACGGCGAGATCTTCGACATCAAGCCGAAGTTCGCCAAGACGATCATCACCTGCCTGGCCCGCTTCGGCGGCCAGCCGGTCGGCATCGTCGCCAACCAGCCGAAGCAGCTCGGCGGGATCCTCGAGAACGACTCAGCCGACAAGGCGGCGCGCTTCATCAACCTCTGCGACGCCTTCAACATCCCGCTGGTCTTCCTGCAGGACGTCCCGGGCTTCATGGTCGGCTCCAAGGTCGAGCACGCGGGCATCATCCGCCACGGCGCCAAGATGCTCTACGCGGTCTCCCGGGCGACCGTGCCGAAGGTGACCGTCGTCGTCCGCAAGGCGTACGGCGCCGGTTACTACGTGATGAACGGCAAGGCCTACGAGCCCGACCTGATCGTCGCCTGGCCGTCCGCGGAGATCTCCGTGATGGGCGCGGAGGGCGCGGTCAACATCATCGGCCGCTCGGCGATCGAGGCCTCCGACGAACCGGAGGCGACCCGCGAGCAGATGCTCCAGGCCGTTCGCAAGCAGATCGACCCGTACATCGCGGCGGGCAACGCGATGATCGACGACATCATCGACCCGCGCGAGACTCGCCCGACGATCGTCCGGGCGCTGCGGATGGCCGCGGGCAAGCGCGTCGACCGGCCCTGGAGGAAGCACGGGGTGATGCCGGTCTGAGCGCCGGGCAGACGCTCATCCTCGAGAGGGGCGTGCTCACCTTCGACGATCAGGAGGGCCGATGAGCCGCTTCGAGGACCCCGTGATCATCAGCTGCTCGATCTCCGGGGCGATCGCCAACCGCGACCAGTGCCCGGCGATCCCCTACACGCCCGAGGAGTACGCCGCCGAGGCGAGGCGGATCGTGGACGAGGGCGGCTCGCAGATCCACATCCACGCCCGCACACCCGACGGCAACCCCTCCTACGAGATCGAGGACTTCCGCGCGATCACCGAGGCCATCGAGGCCGAGGTCGACGACGTGATCATCAACTACTCGACCGGCGCGATCGGGGTCCCGATCGAGAAGCGGATCGCCTACCTGCGCGAGCTGCGGCCCGACGTGGCGGCCCTGAACATGAGCTCGATGAACTACGCGAAGTACTCCCGTCGGCGCAAGGACTTCGTCTTCAAGGCGGTCTTCGAGAACAGCTTCGACACGATCATCGAGTTCCTGACGGCGATGCGCGAGCTTGGGATCAAGCCCGAGCACGAGTGCTTCGACGCCGGGCACGTCGCAAACCTCGATCCGCTGATCGACATGGGTCTGCTCGAGCCGCCGCTCCAGATCTCGCTGGTCATGGGGGTCAACGGCGGCATCCGCCCGAACGCCCGCAACGTCGCGCTGATGTCGGAGCAGATCCCGGGCGGCGCTGAGGGCCCCAACGCCTGGCAGGTGATCGGGATCTCGCGCGACCAGTGGAAGCTGCTCGGCTCCGCGCTGGTGCTCGGCGGGAACGTCCGGGCCGGCCTCGAGGACAACCTCTATCTGCCGAACGGTGAGATGGCGAAGTCGAATGGCGAGCTGATCGCGAAGGCCCGTCAGATGGCGGAGGACGTGGGGCGCCGCGCGGCGACCGTGGCCGAGGCGCGCGAGATGCTCGGTGTGCCGAAGCGCGAGGGGGCCGCGGCGTGACGAGCGCGGCTGGCGAGATCACCATGCACCGCGCCACCGTCACCTGGACCGGCGGCGGGAAGGATCTGCGGGCCGAGGATGAGCCCGTCGCCGAGGTCAGCGGGCGCATCCGCCATCGTGCCCACGACCCCTGCTACGTCAGCAACTCCGTCAGCTGCCCGGTGGAGATCGAATGAGCGAGCGGCCGCTCTCCGACGTCAGGATCCTCGACCTGACCCGCCTCCTGCCCGGCGGTTTCTGCACCCTGCTCCTCGCCGACCTCGGAGCCGACGTGATCAAGGTCGAGGACACCGGGAAGGGCGACTACGTCCGCTGGGCGCCACCCCACTATGGCTCCGAGGAGCAGACGTCGCTCGGCACCCGTTCGGCGATCTATCTGGCGCTGAACCGCAACAAGCGCTCGATCCGCCTCGACCTGAAGCACGAGCAGGGCCGTCAGGCGCTGCTGAGGCTCGCCGAGTCCGCCGACGTCCTCGTCGAGAGCTTCCGCCCGGGCGTGCTCGACAAGCTCGGCGTCGGCTTCGAGGTGCTCCTGCAGGCGAACCCTGCGCTCGTCTACTGCCCGATCACCGGTTACGGGCAGGACGGCCCCAATCGTGACCGGGCGGGGCACGACATGAACTATCTGGGGCTGAACGGCATCCTCGGGCTGACCGGCGAGGCCGGCGGTCCCCCGATCCAATCCGGGGCGCAGATCGCCGACCTCGGCGGCGGCGGCCTGATGGCCGCCGTCGGGATTCTCGCCGCGCTTCAGCACGCGCGACGCAGCGGGCAGGGCCAGATGGTCGACATCTCGATGACCGACGGCTCGCTCTCATGGCTCGTGATGGAGGCGGCCCGCTACTTCGGCTCGGGGGAGGTCCCCGAGAGGGGCAAGATCCTGCTCTCGGGCGGGATCATCTGTTACCGGCCTTATCAGGCCTCGGACGGCTGGGTCACCTGCGGCGCACTCGAACCCAAGTTCTGGCAGGCATTCTGCCGTGGGGTCGGCCGCGACGACCAGATCGAGAAGCAGTTCGAGAAGCCCGGGTCCGAGGCCCACCGAGAGGTCTCCGCGATCTTCAGGACCAAGACCCGCGACGAGTGGAGGGCCTTCAACGACGAGCACGACGCGATGGTCGAGCCGGTCCTCGACCTCGACGAGGCGCTGGAGTCCGAGCTCGTCCGGGAGCGGGAGATGACCGTGACCTACGAGCAGCCGGAGCTCGGCGAGATCAAGCAGCTGGGCTTCCCGATCAAGCTCTCGCGGACGCCGGCGAGCATCGCGCGGCCGGCACCCGCGCTCGGGGAGCACACCGCCGTGGTGCTCGGCGAGAGCGGGTACTCGGCCGGGGAGATCGAGGCGATGGAGGAGTCCGGCGCCGCCAGGGGCCCCGACGATGCGAGAGCGCGCGACAGCGCGACCCGTGATACGAGGCAGGAGCCGTTCCTGGCATGAGCGTTGATGTGAGGGTGCTCCGAGGCGGAGCCGAGGAGCTGATGCGAGGGCGCGCGTCAGCGCGACCCGATCAATGAAGATGGCGAAGCCGGCTACCAGCGACGAGATGTTGAGGATGGGCGAGCTGGCGCGGGCCTCGGGGGTCTCTGCCGCCACGATCAAGCACTACCTGCGTGAGGGCCTGCTGCCGGAGCCGGTCAAGACCTCCCGGAACATGGCCTACTACCCGGCCGAGTTCGTCGAGCGGATCAAGATGATCAAACAGCTCCAGGAGGAGCGCTACATGCCGCTCCGGGTGATCAAGGACCTGCTCGAGGAGAACCCCGATCGCGCCAGGGCCTTGATCGAGCTGGGCGACAAGCTGCTCGAGCACGCGCTGGCCGGGGAGAGCGAGCGGGTGAGCGCCGCGGAGGTGCGTCATCGCTACGACATCCCGCAGGAGGTGCTCGACAGGCTCGCCGAGCTGGGCGTCCTCACCCCGGATGGTGACGGCTACTCGCCGAGCGACCTGCGCATCGTCGAGGCGATCAGCCGCTTCCGCGCCGGCGGCTACGAGGAGCGGATCGGCTTCACCGTCTACGACACCCTGCGCTACAAGGACGCGATGCGGGCCCTCGTCAAGCAGGAGGTCGACGTGCTGATGGAGCGCCTCGCCGGCCAGATGGACCCGGACGAGGCGATGGCGCTGATCGAAGCCGGCAACCAGCCGCTCAACGACCTGCTCGCCGCCATGCACACCAAGGCGCTCGTCGCCGAGCTCGAGCGCAGGCGCGGCTCCGAGCCGGACTCGAACGGCAGCGAGGCGGAGCGCACGGACTGAGCGACCCCGTGGCGAAGCTCGCGATCGCGATGCTGGTTGTCTTCGGGGTGCTCACCTTCTTCGTGCGCGTCGCGATTCAGCTGCGCCGCACCGGGAGGACCGGGCTGATCGGGCTGCGCCGGGGGGCGGGACCGCTGGAGTGGCTCAGCGGGATCCTCTTCGTCGGGGGCATGGGGATGGGGGTGGGGTCCCCGATCCTGGTCGTGCAGGGCTCCCTCGACCCGCTCGACGCGATCGACGTCGGCGTGGTGCACGTGGTCGGCATCGCGATGGCGGCGAGCGGCGGCCTCGCCGTCTTCGCCGCCCAGCTCGGCATGGGGGAGTCGTGGCGGATCGGCGTCAGCGATGAGGAGCGTACGGACCTGATCACCGGAGGCTGGTTCTCGATCTGCCGCAACCCGATCTACACGGCGATGATCGTGGGCTGGACCGGCTTCGCTCTGATGGTCCCCGCCTGGCTCGGGCTCACGGCCGCCGTCGCGATCGGGCTCGGCCTCGAGCTCCAGGTGCGCGTGGTCGAGGAGCCCTATCTGATCCGCACGCACGGAGACGCCTACCGCGCCTACGCGGCGCGCGCGGGTCGGTTCGTGCCCGGCGTCGGCCAGCTCGGCTGATCACGAGCCGTCCAGCAGGCCCATCGAGTCGAGCGTCGCCCTGACGCCCTCGGCGAGCGGCGTGGTCTGCCAGCCCAGTTCCCGCTGTGCCTTCGAGGAGTCCGGGCGAGCCTGCCAGAGGAAGTAGGTGAGTTGCCCGCGGGGCAGCAACGGCGGGCGCCGGATGACCTTCGAGATGCCGGCGCCGACGCCCGCCACCGCCTTTGCGACGGGGACCGGCATCACCGGCGGTACGCGGCCCCTGCCGGCCACCTCGCGAACCGTCTCGGCGATCTCGCGGAAGCTGGCGTAGCCGTCCGCCAGGATGTAGCGGTCGCCGTCCTTTCCCTTCTCTGACGCGAGCAGGTGGCCGGCGGCGACGCCCTCGACGAATGCGTAGCCGGTGCCGCCCGGCGGCACGGCCGGCAGCCGCCTGCGGACGACCGGCTCGAAGAGCCCGTTCTCGAACGATGGTGTCGGTGAGGGGGTGGGGCCGTAGACACCGGATGGATTGAGGATCACCACCTCCATGCCGTTGCGCTCGGCGAGCACCAGCTCCTCCGCGTGCTGCTTCGAGCGCTCGTACGGGGTGCCCTTCGGGTAGTCGGCGAGCGCCGTCTCGTCGAACCGCTCCCCGGTCTCCGCATGGAAGACGTCGCATGTCGAGGTGTGGACGAAGCGCCGCACCCCGGCGCGCCTGGCGGCCGCCGCCACCTGGCGGCTGCCGATCGCGTTCACCCGGTCGAAGATCGCCTCGTCCCTGACCCACTGCTCGGGCAGACCCATCGAGTTGAAGACGAGCTCGCAGCCCTCGACCGCGGCGTCGAGGCTCTCGGCGTCGGTGACGTCGCCGCGGGTCGGCTCGATCCCGGCCGGCAGCACGCTCGCCGCTCGCCTGGGGTCACGGACCAGGGCCCGTACCTGATCTCCACGCTCTAGCAGGGCGGAGGCAATCGCGTAGCCGACCTTGCCCGTAGCCCCGGTGACCAGCGCCCGCATGGAGTCCATCCTATGCGCCCCCGGCGCCCCGTTTTCCGGTGCGTGGGCTGACCGGGACGCATCCCTGGGATCTGGGCCGCGTCCGCTCTGCGCCCTCGATCAGGAACAACAGGGATGCAGGAGAACATCCGCGCTGCGGGACGATCGCGGTCTGATCAGCGCAGA
>DATGDO010000119.1:0-1544 GCA_035310805.1 Solirubrobacterales bacterium | reverse complement strand
GTGGTAGAGGGCATTGCGCAACCGGCCGTCGCAGGCATGGCGCATCTGGACGGTGAGGCGCTTGCCGCTCTGCTTGGTGATGGGGGCGACCCCTGCGTGCGCCCGCAGGCTGTGGTAGTCTCGCGCGGCGAAGGCCGCGGAGGCCTCGGCGAGCACCGTGGCGGCGACGACCCTCCCGACTCCTGGCAGGGGACCGGAGGATCTCGACGTCGCGGTGCTCGCCTTGCTCGCCATCGGGGACCTCAGCCGCTTGGAGCTGATCGAGCAGGGCTTCGATGCGCTTCCCGCAGCGCTGGCGCTGGGCCTGCACGAGTCGCAAGCGGGGCAGCAGCAAGGCGACGTGCTCGGTGGCCGCCTCGACGACCCCCGGGGCGACGTGAAGCGCTGGGGAGCGCAGGACCGTGACCACCTCCGCCGCGCTCACGCGCCGGATGCGGTGCGCCCGCAGGAGCTTCTCGACGCGAGCGGCGCGGACGCGCTGCGCGGCGGCGGGCGTGGGCACAACCTCGAGCAACGTCCACAGCCAGGGTTCGTCGGCAGCCGGGCTGAGGTGGAGCATCTGCGGAAAGAAGCGATGGAGCTGCTCGCGCAGGCGGTTGGCGAGCTGGTTGCCCTCGCCCGCCAGATCTTGGTCCACGCGCGACAGCTCGCGGAGCTGGATGATCAGCGGGTCGTCCAACTGCACGCGACGAAAACAGGGCCGGTCCGTGCGCAGGGAGTCGGCCAGGACGAAGGCATCGCGACGGTCGTCCTTGGCCCCGGCCACCGTGTGGCGGTCCCGGAAGCGATCGAGCTGCTTGGGATTGATGGCGTAGACATGGAAGCCCCATTCGACCAACGTCTCCACCACCGCCCCACGCGGCACCTCGATCGCCACGGCGACGCGCCCGGGCTCGGCGGCGAGCCCCCGCACCCACGCGGCGAACGCGGCGATCGCGTTGCCCGCATGCGCGAACGAGCGCTCGCCCAGGACCTGGCGCGCCCCGTTGAGCACGCAGGCCTGATGCGCCTCGGTCGCCCAGTCGATTCCCACATACACCTGATATTCTTCCTCCACCTCTCCTCCTCCTTTCCGTCCCGACCGACCATGGCGCTTCATCACCCCTGTACTGGCGCTCGCGGCGCGACTCCCCACTGGATGTGCTCCACGGTCCACCTCGCCGGGGCGCGGGTCCCCCCCAGGCGGCTCAGAGCGCAGGGGGCAACAAGGCACTCCCGGCGAGGCGGCCGAGATCGCACGCGAGACTACCGATCGGCGGTGCTCCTGGCCAGTGCCGTTGCCACCGGGCCCCGCACTCCCGACCCTCACGCGACGTCGCCCCGCGGGCACTTCTCCGGTCGCCCTCCGGGCTCCCTCCGAAGTCCCCGCGGCCCTTTCGTTCCATCTTCTCGACCGAATCTCATGCTGAGAACTCGGAGAAAGGGTACAGGAGCGGCTTCGGTGCCGGGCTGGTGCCTCAGAATCGGATTCGCGGGCTCCTGGGCGCGGCGGCGCGCGCCGTGCGCGGGGGGCCGGCTCACGGGGCCGGCTGTGCGTCACGAAC
>DATGDO010000118.1:0-6028 GCA_035310805.1 Solirubrobacterales bacterium | reverse complement strand
CAGATGACGCAGATCCGCAGCATGCAGGGGCGCGCCGCCGAGCTGCTCCCTTACGCCCGCGAGCTGGCCGAGAGGTTCCCGGGCATCCCCGCCTGGCGCACGGCGGTGATCTCGCTGGCCGCTCGCTCCGGCGACGAGGAGCTCGCCCGGCTCGAGCTCGAGCGCTTCGCCGGCGACGACTTCGGTGCACTGCCGGCCGACGCCAACTGGTTCACGGCGATGAGCCTGATGGGTGAGGCGATCGCCCTGCTCGGCGACGACAAGCGGGCCGCGCGCGCCTACGAGGAGCTGCTGCCCTATGAGGGCCTGGTGATCGTCATCGCCAGGGCGGCGGGATGCAACGGTCCCGTCGACCGGGTCCTGGGGCTGCTCGCCCAGACGATGGGACGGCTGGACGACGCCGAGCGGCACCTGGCCAACGCTGTCGAGATCTCGACCGGGATGGGGGACCGGCCCGGAATGGCGCTCTGCGGTCTGGGCCTGGCGGAGCTCCTGCTCGGGCGCGACCGCGAGGACGATCGGGAGGTCGCTCTGAAGCTGCTCGCCGAGGTGCTGGGGACGGCCCGGGAGATGGGCGCTCGCTGGATCGTCGAGCGGGCGCTGCGAGGCCGCCTCGAGGCCCAGGGCCTGACCGGCATCGACGTCACCACCTCGATCGACGAGATGGTCTCCGAGCTCGAGCACGAGCGCCCCGACATGCGCGCCCACGCCGCCCCCGACGGCACCGTCGCGATCCTCTTCAGCGACATCGAGGACTCGACCATCCTCACCGAGCGGCTCGGCGACGAGCAGTGGCTGCAGGTCCTGCGCGAGCACAACGCGATCTTCCGCGAGCAGGTCGCCCGCCATGACGGCTACGAGGTGAAGAGCCAGGGCGACGGATTCATGCTCGCCTTTCCGGATCCCTGCGAGGCGCTCGAGTGCGCGATCGGCGTGCAGCGGGCCTTCGCCGAGCGCGAGCGCGATGGGGATGGGGAGACGCTCCGAGTTCGCATCGGCCTGCACACGGGCGAGGTGATCTCGGAGGAGGGGGACTACTTCGGCAAGAACGTGATCCTCGCCGCGCGGATCGCCGCCCAGGCGGTGGGCGGCGAGATCCTCGTCTCCGAGGAGCTGCGCGAGGCGGCCTCGAGCGGGGAAGGCGACGGGCTGCGCTTCGACGGCGGCCGCGAGCTCGAGCTCAAGGGTCTCGCCGGCAGCCATCGTGTCTTCCGTGCCGAGTGGGCGGCCCAAGAGACGGCGGCCTGAGCGGGAGCTCACCACATGCCTGAGGGATTCGTCGTCCAGACGATCGACCTGCCGAGCGGCGAGCTCCGCCTGCTGCAGCCCGCCGAATCCGCCAAGATCCCCGACGACCATCAGGTCGAGTGGGCCCCGATCGCGCCGTACTGGTCCGTGCTCTGGCGCAGCGGCGTCGCCCTGGCACGCGAGCTCGACGGCGAGGCGCTCGCCGGCCGGCGGGTCGTCGAGCTCGGCTGCGGGCTGGCCGCGCCGAGCATCTCGGCGGCGAGGGGCGGCGCAACCGTGCTCGCCACCGATGGGGACGTGGACGCACTCGCGCTCGTCCGGCGCAATGCGGAAGCGAATGGCGTTCGCGTCGAGACTGCCGCCCTCGACTGGGCGGATCCCGACGAGCTCGTTGAGCGCGGCCCCTTCGACCTGGTGCTCGGCTCCGACATCCTCTATGAGCGCCCCAGCGTCGCGCTCCTGCTCAGGCTCTTGCCCCGGCTCGCGCCGACCGCTTGGATCGCCGACCCCGGCCGCCCCGCGGCGGACGCGTTCCTCGAGCAGGCGGAGCGGCGCTGGCGGGTCGAGACCCGCAGGCGCGGCGTGGTCCGGCTCCACCGGATCGAGCTGGGCTGAGGCGCGCTGGCGCGAGCCGACGAGGAGCGCACTCTAGGCTTCCGCGATGCTTTCGGCTCTGCTGGCGGGCGCGCTGATCGTCGTCGCCTCCCTGCTGCTCGGCGCGGCGCTCATGGCGCTCGCCGGCCTGCCGCGGCATTCCGCCGTGGGTCCGGCGACGGGGCTCGCGGCGCTGCTCGTGATCTGCGGCATCGCGATCAAGCTGCCCGGGCACGCCGTGACCGCCGCCGCAACCGTCGGGCTGGCGCTGATCGGCTGCTTCGCCGTCCTCGGGCGCACGCGCGCGCCCACCGGGGCCGTGCGAACCGCGGCGATCGTGGCGGTGCTCGGCGCAGCCCTGGTCGCTGCGATCCCGTTCGCCACCAGCGGCAGGGTCGGGATCCTGGGTCAGGGTCTGGTCAACGACGACATGGCCTCCCACCTGCTGTTCACGGAGTGGATCAGCTCACACGCGGGCCCGACCCCCGATCTGATCAAGGACGGCTATCCGCTCGGGCCGCACGCGATCGTCGCCGCGACGGCGAAGGTCAGCGGGGCCAGCCTGATCGAGGCATTCGCGGGCCTCACCGGCGCGCTCGCGGTCCTGCTCTCGCTGACCGCCTTCGGGGCGCTCCGCGGCGTTCGGGGCTGGTTGCGGGCGCCGGCGGCCGTGCTCGCCGCCAGCCCCTACCTGGCGGCGGCCTACCTCGCGCAGGGCGCCTTCAAGGAGCCGATGCTCGCCCTGGCTCTGCTCGGGTTCGCCCTTGCCCTGCCCGCATTGCGTCCCGAGTGGTCACGAGGAACCGGTAACCCCGGCTACCAGAGCGCTAGCGATCGCTATCGCCCTGGGGCGCCGGCGGCGATCCCGCTCGGTGTGATCGCCGCGGGCACGATCTACAACTACAGCTTCCCCGGGCTCGCCTGGCTGCTCGGGGCCGCGCTCGTCTGGATGCTGGTGATCGCGATCAGGGAGCGGGATGCCGTGCGCGGGCGCCTCGCCGGCCTCCGGCTGCGCGAGCGGCTCCGGGGCGCCAGGGGCGCCTTGGCGGTGGGGATCGGAATCCCGGTGGTCGCTGCGCTGCCCGAGATCTTCCGGCTCGCCAGCTTCTCGAGCTTCAAGGCGTTCAACCCCTCCGGGACCGGCCCGACGGTCGGCTTCGGCAACCTGCGCCAGCCGCTCAACCCGCTGGAGGCGTTCGGCATCTGGCCCTCCGGCGAGTTCCGGATCACGCCGGCGAACTCGACCACCCCCGAGATCGCCTTCTACCTTGGGGCCCTGCTCGCCCTCACCGCCTTCGCCTGGGGGCTCGGCCGGGCGCTGTCCCGCCGCGAGTCGGCGCTGCCCTCGGCGCTGCTCGCAGTGACGGTTCTCTACCTGGCCTCCCTCGCGCTCGGGACCCCGTACACCCAGGCCAAGGCGCTGGCGATCGCCGCGCCGCTGATCATGGTGATCGCGCTCCGGGGCCTGCTCTCCGCCGAATCGATCGAGGGCGAGCAGGCTGACGTGCCCGAGGGGGGAGGGGCGAGCTGGTGGCCGCCGAAAGCGGTGCGCCCCCTGGCCGGGTTCGCGGTTCCGCTCTTGACGGTTGCCTTCGCGGCCGCCGCCGCCTTCTCGACGCTGCTGCCCTTGCGGCAGTCCGCCGTCGGTCCCGACTACCACCTCCGGGAGATGCTGCGCATGCGGCCGATCGTCGACGGTCAGAACGTCCTCTTCCTCGGCCGGGACAACTTCGTCTCCTGGGAGCTGATCGGCTCCGAGGTCTATGCGCCGATCACCAACCACTACGACGTCGAGGAGGTTCACCCGCTCTATCGGGCGACCGACCTGAACGCCAAGTTCGACTGGGACAACGTCCCCCAATTCGTGATGAACCACTTCAACTGGGTGGTGACGACCAGCGCGGCGATGCAGAGCGAGGCGCCCCTGGGGTTCGTCCCTCGTCTCCGAACCGGGGACTTCATCCTCTGGCACCGCGACCACCCGGTCGGCCAGCGGCGCACCCTGTATGAGCCGCTCAATCCGGGGGCCCCCTTCGACTGCAACAACCCGGGCCAGGCGCCGCTCCGGAAGGTCAAGGGGACGGCGGCGGTCTTCACGATCCAGCCGGTGATCGGCAAGGTCTGGAACCCCAGCCCCGAGCTGACCCAGACCAAGCCCGCCCACCAGCGGATCTACCTGACGCCGGGACGCTGGGACATCTCCATCCAGTACGCGAGCACCCAGCCGCTGCGCGTCGCCGCGAGCGGGCCGGGGCTGTCGACCCCCTTCAGCGCCGAGCTGCGCACGAACCTGCTCTTCCGCGGGCCCTCCCCGTACTACCCGGCCGGCTCGTTCCTCGTGAAGCGGCCCGGGCAGGTGGTCTTCGAGGTCAGCGTCGACGACCCGCCCCTGGTCGGCCGCCTTCTTCACACGGAGAGCAAGGCTTACCTGAGCGGCCTGGCGGCGACGCGCACCGACCCCGCCCACCAGACGGTCCCGCTGCAGCGGGCCTGCGCCCGCTACGTGGACTGGTACGCGGTCGCGCCCGGCACGCCGCCAAGCGCCCTGCGCGGCGTGGTGGCGCCCCGCCCGCAGCCGATCGCCCCGCAATGAGGGGTCGCGCTGTCACGCCCGCGCATTACGATCGCCGGATGCCGCGCCTCTGGGCTGCCACGATCGCGATCCTCCTCGCCTGCTTGCTGGCCTCGATGGTGATCGCGATCGTCAAGCTCAGCTGACGGCCGTGTGCCGCGCCCGTCGGGCCGCGCGGAGTAGTATCCGCGCCCATATTCCAGCTTGGGCGAGGAGGGGTGATGTTCGACCACATAGTGGTTGGAACCGACGGCTCGGAGACCGCCACCGAGGCGGTTCGGACAGCGGTCAAGCTGGCAAAGCTCTCGAAGGCGAAGCTCGAGATCGTCAGCGCCTACGAGCCGGTGCCGCAGCAGCGGCTCAAGGAGGAGGGGGAGGGGATCTCCGGCGACGTCTCGTACGCCGTCAATCCCCGCGAGGACGTGCAGTTCGTCCTCGACAAGGCCGCGGCCGAGGCGAAGAAGGCCAAGGTCGACGTCGTCACCCATCCGCGTGAGGGTGACCCGGCCGATGCGATCCTCGACGTCGCCGAGGAGAACAACGCCGATCTCGTCATGGTCGGCAACAAGGGCATGACCGGGGCGAGGCGGTTCCTGCTGGGCAGCGTGCCGAACAAGATCTCCCACCACGCGCCCTGCGACGTCTGGATCGTCAAGACGACCTAGGTTGGGGCCGGACGGCTTCGCCATCAGATCGCGGCGGCAAGCGCCACGCAACATAAGTCGCGGCGCCTTCGGCGCCGCTCCGATGTGGAGTGGCCTGGCCGCCGCTAGCAGCCGGGCGCCCTCGCCCTGACCGCCGCCGCGGCGTCGATCAGCCCCGCGCCGAACAGGCGCGAGTCGTAGGGCTGGCCGAGCTGGGCGTCCGTGTGCCGGGCAGTGGCCTCGAGCTGGCACTCCACGGCCCTCGGCGAGCTGCCGACCACGTGGCTCGCGATCACCAGCGCGGCGACGCCCGAGGCGTGGGCCGCGGCCATCGAGGTGCCCTCGAAGCCGCCCGGATAGCCGAAGTTGGTGTATCCGCGACCCGTGAAGGTGAGCTGGTAGATCGGCACGCCCCGGCTGAAGAGGGGGTCGTCGCTGCCGCAGGTGCTGAGCAGCGGGTAGCCGCCGCCGGGGGCCACCAGGTCCAAACCCGATCCGGTGCGGGAGTCGCTCGCCAGGCAGGCGTCCTTGGTGGTCCGGCCGACCCCGATCACGTGGGGAGCGCCGGCCGGATAGGCGACCGGCTCGCCGTTCTCGTTGCCGGCCGCCGCGACGACCAGCGCGCCATTCCTGAACGCGAACTTGACCGCCGAGCAGATGCCCCGGATCTTGCCGCAGCTGTTGACGGCCAGCGAGAACTCGAAGCTCATGTTGATCACCTGGGCCTTGTGGGAGGCCGCGTAGCGAATCCCGCGGGCGATGTTCCGGGCCGTGCCGAAGCCCTCGGAGTCGAGCACCCGAACCGGCATGATCCGCGCCCTCGGCGCGAGCCCCGTCAGGCCGAAGTGGTTGCCCGTCCGCTCGCCGATCGTCCCCGCCACGTGGGTGCCGTGACCGTCCTCGTCGAGCGGCTCCTTGTCCTTGTCGACGAAGTCGTAGCCGGGCAGGAACTGGCCACGCGAGAAGTCCG
>DATGDO010000117.1:0-3731 GCA_035310805.1 Solirubrobacterales bacterium | reverse complement strand
ATCAGCGGGTGCCTCCAAGCTGACCTCCCGTGGCTCTTCCCCCTCGAACTCCACCGATCCGTTCGCCCTGAACCCCACTGTGAGCCGAGGTGCCCCGACCAGAGGCAACTGGTGAAGCCTCCGGACCCGAGGAGCCACTGTCGCTGCGCATATGGCGACAAACGGGACCATGAGGATCGCCGCCAAGATGAAGTTCCCTGCTGTCACCGCGAGCATTGCCCCGGTGAGCGGGAACCCGGCAATCGTGAAGCCTGCCGCGAATCGGTTGGACATTGGCCAGGGACCCTATTGCCCCCGGGCGCGACGCTTCCATAAGGCTTCCATAGGGCCGGTTTGGGCCGACGAGGAGCCTGCCGAATCAGCTGAATCCCGCTGGTGAAGCAAAGCCGGCGCCCGGACTCGAACCGGGGACCCCTTCATTACGAATGAAGTGCTCTACCAGCTGAGCTACGCCGGCCCGTGCTGGGACTCCGGCGATTGTAGGGTGCCGTCTGATGAACGAGCAGCCGCTGCTCACCGAGCGCCGCGATCGCGTGCTCCTGATCACCCTGAACCGCCCGGACGCCCGGAACGCCGTCAACCTGGCGATGGCCGAAGGGATGGCTGCGGCGCTGGACGAGCTCGACGACGACGCCGGGCTGTCCCTGGGCGTGATCGCCGGCGAGGGCAAGGGCTTCAGCTCCGGGATGGACCTGAAGGCATTCGCCACCGGCGAGCGCCCCTGGGCCGGTGGCCGTGGCTTCGCCGGGATCGTGCAGAAGCCGGCCGAGAAGCCGCTGATCGCGGCGATCGAGGGGTTCGCGGTTGCGGGCGGGCTCGAGATCGCCCTCGCCTGCGACCTGATCGTCGCGGCGGAGGGCGCCAAGCTCGGGATCCCGGAGGTGAAGAGGGGCCTGGTCGCGGCCGGGGGCGCCCTCCGCCAGCTCCCCCGCCGTCTGCCCGCGGCGATCGCGATGGAGCTCGCGCTCACCGGCGAGACGATCACGGCCGAGCGGGGCGCGCAGCTCGGCCTCGTCAACCGCCTCGCCGAGCCGGGCCAGGCGCTCGATGTCGCCCTGGAGCTGGCGGACGAGGTCGCGGCGAACGCGCCGCTGGCGACCGCGGCCTCGAAGTCGATTCTCAACAAGCAGGGGTCCTGGGACGACGAGACCTTCTGGACTCGGCAGGGTGAGATCGTCGCGCCGGTGTTCACCTCCGAGGACGCGATCGAGGGCGCGACTGCCTTCAGCGAGAAGCGCGCCCCGAACTGGCGCGGGCGCTAGTCGCTCTCGATCCGCTCGCGCTCGGCCTCGCGCAGCTCGATCCGCCGGATCTTGCCCGTCAGCGTCTTCGGCAGCTCGTCGACGAACTCGACCTTGCGCGGATAGGCATAGGCCGAGAGATGCTGGCGGACGAATCCCTGGATCTCCGCAGCCGTCTGATCCGATGGCTCGGAACCCTCCGCGAGCACGATGAACGCCTTGACCACGTTGCCGCGCCGTTCGTCGGGCGAGGCCACGGCCGCCGCCTCGCGGACCGCGGGGTGCTCGATGCACGCGGACTCCACCTCGAAGGGCCCGATCCGGTACCCGGCCGAGATGATCACGTCGTCGGCCCTTCCGGAGTACCAGAAGTAGCCGTCCTGATCGCACTCCGCGGCGTCCTTGGTGTGGAACCACTCGCCGCCGAAGGTCTCCTCCGCCGCCTCGGGGTTGTTCCAGTAGCCGAGCGGATAGTGCGGGTTGGAGCGGGCCCGCAGGCAGATCTCCCCGCGCTCGCCGGTCCCGACCGGTTTCTCGTCCTCGTCGAGGATCTGCACGTCCCAGCCGGGCATCGGCTTGCCCATCGAGCCCTCCCGCACCTCCATGAAGGGGAAGTTCCCGCAGAGCGGATAGGACTCGCTGAGCCCGTAGTAGTCGAGCACCGTCACCCCGTACTGGTCGCGGAACCAGCGGATCGCCTCGGGATTGAGCGGCTCGCCGGCCGAGCAGACCCGGCGGAACCTCTGCGGATATCGCTCGCCCGCGTCCTCGATCGACATCATCGAGCGCATCGCGGTGGGGGTCGTGAAGACGTTGCCGACGCCGTGCCTGGAGAGGACCTCGAGCTGCTCGTGCGGATCGAATCCCCCCTCGCGCCGGTAGACGAATTGGACGGCGCCGTAGCGCCACGGCCCGATCAGGGGGCAGATCCCGGCGGCCCAGGCCCACTCGCCCATGCCGTGGAAGAGCTCCCCCTCGCGGATGTCGTGGCAGTAGACGAACTCCTCGTGGGCGAGGATGTAGCGGTGGGCGTGAAGGATGCCCTTCGCCAACCCGGTGGTGCCCGACGTGTAGTAGATCTGGGCGGGGTCGTCGGCCGAGGTGTCGACCGTCTCGAAATGGTCGTCCTGCCTGGCCAGCAGGTCGGCATCGAGCACGATCACCTCGTCCACCAGGCCCCCCGGCATCCGGTCAGCGTTCTCGGCGTCGGTGACGATCACCCTGGGCTGCGAGTCCCTGATGCGGTGCTCGATCCCCTCGTCTCCGTAGAGCACCGAGAGCGAGAGCAGGATGGCGCCGTTCTTCCAGGTGCCGAGGAACGTGGCGGCGGTCTCCGGCGAGGCCGGCGCGCAGACGGCCACCCTGTCGCCGCGCTCGACCCCCCGCGAGGCAAGCAGGTTGGCTGCCTGGTCGGCCAGCGCCCGCTGCTCGGCCCAGCTCACCTCCCGCTGCTCGCCGTGGAAGTCCTCGAAGACCATCGCCGTGCGATCGCCCGGCCGGCTGTCGCAGACGTCCGCCGCGATGTTGTAGCGCTCGGGCACCTGCCAGCGATGCGCTTCGCACGCCTCCTCATAGGTGAGGGACTCGGTTGTGCTCATCAGCGCCCTCCTCCGGATAGCTCGAAGGAATGTTCCCCCGTTTGGCCACCCTCTAGACGTGCGCCTCCCTCGCCAACCCCTCGCCGGCGCGGTTGGATCGGACGAGCTGAGCCGGGGGCGGTCGGCCTCCGGCAGCGGTAGTAACGTGGCCCTCGGACACGGAAGGAGGAGGTCGGCGTGCGCGGGGTCAGGAGGACAGTGGGGCTGACGGTGGCCTTGGCGGCGCTTTGCATCGCGGGCAGCGCCGGAGCGGACCCCGCCGGTCCCGTGGCGAACGCCGCCGGCAAGCGACCGCTCCTGATCAGCAACTGCGCGAAGGCGAAGTTCAAGCCGCGGAACGTGATCATCGCCTGCGGCGACGCCAGCCTCGGGGCGCGCGGGATGACCTGGTCCAAGTGGACGCAGAAGACCGCGCTGGGCACCGGTACCGGGCAGGTCAACGACTGCAACCCCGACTGCGCGCATGGCACGACCAAGACCGGGCCGATGCAGCTGCTCCTCAGCAAGCCACGCCGCTGCTCGAACGGCCTGCGGCTCTTCACGAAGCTCAGCTACAGATGGACCTCGGGAGCGCCGGTCGGCCCGGCCGCCGGCTCGGCCCCGGTGGGCTGCAAGCTCGCCGACCTGTAGCCCGAGCTGGGCACGAATCCCGATCGGGACCTCCCCGTATCAGCTCGGCGGCGCTGGCTAGGAAGCGTCCGCGGCGAAGCGGTAGCCGACCCGGCGCACGGTCAGGACCAGCTCGGGGTTCTGCGGGTCGCGCTCGACCTTCTGCCGCAGGTTGGAGATGTGGACGTCGCAGGCCCGGACGTCCCCGCGGAACTCCGTCTGCCAGAGCTCCTCCATGATCTCCTTGCGCGAGAAGACCTGTCCCGGGTTCTCCGCCAGGAGC
>DATGDO010000116.1:0-2774 GCA_035310805.1 Solirubrobacterales bacterium | reverse complement strand
CCGCCGCGCCGCAGGCTGCGCCGACCAGGGCGCCGGCGAGGCCGGCGAAGACGTTCGCGTAGTCGTCCACCAGCGGAAGCATGATCAGCACCGCCGCGGCGACGGCGGCCCCGATCACCTCGACGTCCTCGTGGGGCTGGGAGCGCACCTCAGCGGCGCGCATCACGGCCCAGGCGCCCAGAAGGCCGAGCGCGATCCCGTTGCCGCCGGAGGCGAAGAGCACGTCGTTGCCGCCGCGGAAGGCGGTCTCGATCCCATCCGCTGCGAGCATGCCGAGCGAGCCGCAGGCGACGATCAGGACGACGGTCGGGATGGTGCCGAGGCGCTGCTCCACCGGGATGCCGAAGATCGCGATTCCAACCGAGGCGACGAAGAGGTAGCCGACGTCTGGATAGACGTAGGGGGCAGCCAGGTAGCGCCACCAGTCGCTCCCCACCGGACCGACCAGGCCACCGAGGTCGTGGGTGTTGAGGCTGGGGCTGGCGACGCGCACCAGCAGGAGCACCGCCGGGATCAGGATTGCGGCGATCACCGCGTAGGGCCGTTCGGCGAACCGCTCCGCCCGCCGCGCTCGCGCCAGGCGCCGCCGCGCCCGGCGCGAGTCCTGCGGCGTGATCTCGTCGCCCCGCAACTCCAGCTTCGGCGCCCGCTTGCGCAGCCTGGTGCCGCAGTACGGGCACTCGGTGACGTAGGGGCTGACCTCCTCGCCACAATTCCGGCAGACGACGCTTAACTCAGGCGAGCTCACTCCGCGAGGATACCCCTGCTTGCTCGGCCCATCTGTTGAGCTCGTAGAGCAGCCGGGCCAGCTCGCGGCCGCGGCCGCTGAGCCGGTAACGCCGAGCGGGGTCTTGCTCGACGACACCGGCATCGACGAGCTCGCCGAGCCGCGACGAGAGGACCGAGGGACTGATCCCGGTCCGCTGGCGCAGCTCGGAGAAGGAGAGGGCGCTCCGCCGCAGCTCCCAGATCAGGCGCAGGGCCCAGCGCCGGCCAAGCAGCTCGAGCGCGTTATCGATGGGTCTGGTTGAGGCCACTGATACGGAAATCGAACCTCGTGGAGCAAAAAGGCGGTAATCAGCTTCGAAAATCGTACCAAGAGAGCCGGAAAGGGTTCGAGAGCGGCCTTTCGTCGGGTTGCTCAGGCGTCTGGATCGGTCGCCGCGACGATCTCCTCCAGCAAGCCGCCGATCTCGCCGTGGTCGGAGAGCCAGTTGAGCTGCCGGCGCGCGCCGGTTCCGTTCTCGACCAGATCGCCGAGCGAGGAGAGCTCGTCCTCGCAGCCCAGGTCCTGCGCGTGCTCGCGCAGCTCGTCGATCACCCCGAGCGCCATCTTGGCGCCGGGCACCTCGAGACCGTGATCGAAGTCGATCAGCTTGCCCTCGATCCCGACCAGGGCCGCCCGGACCTTGTTGTCGTCGATCAGCTCCTGCGGGTGCTCGATGCTCGGCACCCCCTGGTCGTAGTCCGCGGCGAGCCGGTGCGCCAGCGCCTGCCCGAGGGCCGCGAAACCGATCGTGTGCTCCACCCGGGTCTGCTGGTCGAAGACCCGCAGCTCGACGGTGCCGAAGTCGGGGTGCGGCCGGACGTCCCACCAGAGGTAGGTGTAGTTGGGGATCGCGCCGCCGCGCATCATCTGCTCGACACGATGCGAGTAGATCCCCCAGCTGCCGTAGTAGGGCGGGATCCCGACCCGCGGAAACGCCCGAAAGACCGGCGTGCGGGAGGACATCATCCCGGTGGCCCTGCCGCGCCAGAGCGGCGAGTTCGAGGACATGCCGAGCAGCAGTGGCAGGTACCCGCGCATCCCGTCGGCGACGTAGATCGCCTTCTCGGCGTCGTCGATTCCGACGTGGACGTGCGTCCCGAAGATCAGCTCCTGCTCCGCGATCCAGCTGAGCTCCGCGGCGAGCTCCCTGTAGCGGGGCCTGTCGACGATCAGCTGATCCTCGTAGAGGGCGGCCGGATGGGTGCCCGCGGCCCCGATCGCGAGCCCGTTGCGCTCGGCGACCTCGCGGACCACGCGGCGGAGCCGGCGGAGCTCCTCGCCCGCCTCGGCGACGCCGGTGCAGGGGCGGGTAGCGACCTCGAGCACCGACTGCATCAGCTCGGGCTTCACCTCACCCGGCAGGTCCTCCGGCAGGTCGCCGAGGATGACCTCGATCGCCTGCGCGAGCTCGAGGCTCTCGGCGTCGCAGATCATCAGCTCCTCCTCGATCCCGAGGGTGAACGGCGTCCCGTCGAAGTTGTGCTCGAGCACGGGTCGGACCATGACAGCCGTGGGGGATGACGTTTGCCGTCAATCCGTGGTGGCCAAACATCGGCCATGTTCTCGACGAGCTCGAAGATCCGATCGTCCTCGCGCCCTTGGCGGGGGCGCGAGGCGGCGGCCAACAGGGCACTTTGAGCACCCTGAAATCCGTGCTCAGCGCGGATGCACGGCCTGGGAGATGGGGCATACTGGCCGTCCAGGACCAACCAGGAGGTAACAGGAAGATGGAAGTCAAGTCGATCACCGAGCAGAAATCGCTGCTCGCAACGCTCTCGCCAGGCAAGCGCGCGCGGCTGCGCCGGCTGCTCTTCGACTACGGCCCCGGCAACGGAACGCTGATGCTGCTCCCGATCGACCAGGGGATCGAGCATGGCCCTCGCGACTTCTTCCCGAACCCGGCCTCCAAGGATCCGGAATATCAGTTCAGCCTGGCCGCCGAGGCCGGCTACTCGGCGATCGCCTGCCAGATCGGGCTGGCGACGCGCTACTACCCGGACTACGC
>DATGDO010000115.1:0-5008 GCA_035310805.1 Solirubrobacterales bacterium | reverse complement strand
GGGTCCGGCGGGCGTCGGCAAGACCGAGCTGGCCAAGGCGCTCTCGCGCTCGTCCGGCCGCCGGCTGGTGCGGCTGCAGTGCTACGAGGGTCTCGACGAGGCGAAGGCCCTCTACGAGTGGAACTACCGCAAGCAGCTGCTCCGCATCCAGGCCGAGGCGTCCGGCGAGGCCGAGGCCGCCGAGGGCTCCTGGGAGCGCACCCGGGAGGACATCTTCAGCGAGGACTTCCTCCTCACCCGGCCGCTGCTCGAGGCGATCAGCGCCGATGACGCCGTCGTCCTGCTGATCGACGAGATCGACAAGACAGACCAGGAGTTCGAGGCGATGCTGCTCGAGGTCCTCTCCGACTTCCAGATCTCGATCCCCGAGCTCGGCGTGATCGAGGCGCGCACCCGCCCGATCGTGGTGCTCACCTCGAACAACTCCCGCGAGCTGACCGAGGCACTGAAGCGGCGCTGCCTCTACCTCTGGCTCGACTACCCGTCCGTCGAGCGCGAGCTCGAGATCGTCCGGCTGCACGCCCCCGAGCTGGACGAGGGCCTGGCGCGGCGTCTGGTCGAGATCGTGCACATGGTCCGCCAGCTCGACCTGAAGAAGCCGCCCTCGATCGCCGAGTCGATCGACTGGGCGCGAACCCTGCTGCTGATCGGCGCCGACGACATCGACCGCGAGACCTTCGGGCAGTCGATGAGCATCCTGGTCAAGCACCGCTCCGACATCGACCTGGTGGCGGAGCGGGTGGCGGTCAAGCTCGAGGGCGACGGCGTTCCTGGCATCACCGGCAGCCCGCCGGCCTCGTCCGGGGGCTGAGCGTGTCCACCACCGCGAGCAGCCTGCTCGCCTTCTTCGAGGACCTTCGCTCGGAGGGGGTCGCCGTGGGCACCTCCGAGATCCTCGACGCTTTCGCCGCGCTCGAGGAGGTGAGCTGGACCGACCAGCGCGACTTCAGGGAGTCGCTGGCCGCCACGATCGCGAAGTCGCAGGAGGATCGGAGGATCTTCGAGCTGCTCTTCGACCGCCACTTCTTCCGGGCGGCCGAGTCCGAGGCACTCGAGCGGGGCATCGAGGACGAGCGCTACGAGGGCGACGGGGACCGGATCGACCTCGACGAGCTGCGGGAGGCGATCCGGCGCGCGATCACCGAGGGCAACGACGGCGAGATGCGCGACCTGGCCCGGCTGGCGATGACCGCGTTCGGCAGGCGCGGCGAGCGCTCCGGCGTGATCGGGGTCGACGTGCAGCGGATTCGCCGGGCCCTGGAGCTCCAGGCCCGCGGCGGCCGAGGCGACGGTGAGTACCAGCCGCTCGACCCGGAGAACGTCCGGCAATTCGAGCGCTACCTGCGCCGGGAGCTCGAGCGGGCGACGATCGAGCGCACCGGCAAGCTTCCACCCTCCCGGCCGCTGGCGGAGCTCGACCGGACCCTCCCCACCAGTCCCGCCCAGGACCTGGCCGCGGTGCACCGCGCCGTGGCGCAGCTCAAGCGGCGGATCGCGACCCTCGGTCACGAGCAGCGCGGCCGCAGTCGCGGGCGCACGGTGGACATCCGCCGCACCATGCGCGCCTCGCTGGAGACCGGCGGCGTGCCCTTGCGGCTGCGCTATCGGCCGAAGCGCCCGCGGCGCCCCGAGATCTACGTCCTCTGCGACGTCTCCACCTCGGTGAGCAGCGCGAGCGTCTTCTTCCTCTCGGTGCTGCACGCCCTGCACGACTCGTTCCGGAAGCTGCGCAGCTTCGTCTTCATCGAGCGGATCAGCGAGGTGACCGACATCTTCGAGCACGAGCGGGACTTCCGGAAGATCTCCGAGCGCGTCTCCTCCGAGGGCGGCGTCGCCGACGTCTCCGGCTACACCGACTACGGCCGGGTCTGGCTCGAGTTCGGAGAGGAGATCGCCGAGGACCTCGGACCCCGCTCGACGGTGATCGTGCTGGGCGACGCGCGCACGAACGGGCGCGAGCCCCACGCCGAAACCTTCGGCGCGATCGCCGAACACGCGGGCCGCACCTTCTGGCTCAACCCCGAGCCGAAGCTCTACTGGAACTACGGCGACTCGGTGATGGCCGCCTACGAGCCCTACTGCGACGGCGCGTTCGAGTGCTGGACCACCAGGCACCTCGAGAACTTCGTCAACGTGATCGCCGGGGCCGCGCGGACCGGCGACTGAGTGGCCGAGCGCACCCTCTACACGCTGCCCGAGAATCTCCCGGCCCCGGAGGACGACGGCGCCTGCGACGGGCTGGCCGGACAGCGGCTGCCCGAGCTCAGCCTGGTCGCCACCAGCGGAGAGCGGATGGACCTCGCCGCCCTCGGCGCTGAGGGGACCGCTGTCCTCTTCGTCTATCCGCGCACGGGCAAGCCCGGGGAGCCACTGCCCGACGGCTGGGACCTGATCCCCGGAGCGCGCGGCTGCACCCCGCAGAGCTGCGCCTTCCGCGACCTCCACGGGCAGTTCGCCGATCGCGACGTGCGGGTGATCGGGCTCAGCGCCCAGTCCGCCGAGGACCAGCTCGAGTTCGCCGAGCGGGTGCACCTGCAGTTCCCATTGCTCAGCGATCCCTCTCTGGAGCTCGCCGCGGCGCTCGGCCTGCCGACCTTCGAGGTCGCCGGCATGACGCTCTACAAGCGAGCCACGCTGGTGGTCCGCGACGGCGAGGTCGTCAAGGTCTTCTACCCGGTCTTCCCGCCCGACCGGAACGCGTCCGCGGTGCTCGCCTGGCTCGAGTCAGCCTGAGCGCGACTCGCGGATCCGGGCGAAGAGCTCCTTCGCGTCCGCCACCGGACCGAGGTGGTCGAGCTTCTCGGGGTTGACGATCGAGCGGATCGCCTGAACCTTGCCGTCGGCGATGTCGAGCGAGATCACGCCGATCAGCTTGCCGTCTGAATCCAGGTACTCGGCGCCGGGCTGGCCATTCACCAGGACCTGGCGCAACTGCAACCCGCCGATCCTCTCGAAACCGAGGCGCATCCAGTTGCCGAGCATCTGGGCCACCCTCGCCGCACCGAAGACCGGACGCCTGATCGCGGGCGCCAGCCCACCACCGTCGCCGTGCAGCTCGACGTCCTCGGCCAGAAGCGCCTCCAGGGCCTCTAAGTCCCCTCTCTCCGCGGCGGCGAAGAAGCTCGCGGCGAGCTGCTCGCGCTGCTCGGCCGATGGCTCGAAGCGCGGCCTGCCCTCCTGCACGTGGCGCCGGGCGCGCGAGGCCAGTTGCCGTGCGTTCTGCTCGTTCGTCCCGACGATCTCGGCGACCTCCCCGTAGCCGTAGTCGAAGACGTCGTGCAGCAGAAACGCCGCGCGCTGCTCGGGAGTGAGCGACTCGAGCAGGACGAGGAAGGCGAGCGAGAGCGAGTCGGCCTGCTCGGCCTGGGCGGCGGGATCCTCCTCCGGCGCGGCGATCGGCTCGGGCAGCCACTCGCCGACGTAGCTCTCGCGGCGGGCCCGGGCGGAGCGCAGCTCGTCGATCGAAAGCCGCGTCGTGATCGTGGCCGCGTAGGCTCGCGGGGAGGAAATCTCCTCGCCGCGCTCGATCGCGGAGTGGAGCCGCAGAAGCGCCTCCTGCACGATGTCCTCGGCCTCGCTCACGGAGCCGAGCATCCGGTAGGCGATACCGAAGGCGCCCGGCCGCACCTGATCGAGCACCTCGGCCTCCGGCGGACTCATCGGGCGACCCCGACCAGATCCTGAGCGGCGCTCGCCCGGAGGCCCTCGCGGATGCCAATCCGCCAGCTCGGGTAGCTCAGCTCCCAGCCGAGCTCTCGCTTCGCCTTGGCGTTGGAGGCGCCGCGCACCTCAGTCATCATGACGGTCGCCGCCTCGCCGGCGATCAGCCGCCCGAGCCAGCGCGGGAGGCGCCGCGGTGGCTTCGCGCCGATCGCCTCGGCCAGCTCCGGGATGAACACCGACACGGGCGCGGGGTCATCGTCGACGACGTTGTAGATGCCGGGCTCACCCCGCTCGACCGCGATCGCGGTCGCCGCGGCCGCGTCACGAATGTGAACGAGGGACCAGACCCCGGCCCCGTCGCCAACCATCGGCAGGCGGCGCTTGCGGACCATCTCGATCTGCTCCCCAACCGGATCGAGGCCGAGAGAGGTCCCGGGACCATAGAAACCGCCGTACCGCAGGGCGATGCCCTCGATTCCGTCGGCTCCGGTGACGGTCCTCTCCAGGTACCGGATCGCGCCGAGTGTCTGGCTCACCGTCTTCGGTGGCCGCTCTTGAAGGGGATCCTCCTCCGCCTTGACCGGGCCGCCGGTGCGCTCGTAAGGCCAGCCGGCGAAGCTCTGCGCGATGAACCGCCTCGCGCCGACCGCCCGCGCTGCGGCCAGCAGATGGTCGGTGCCCTCGGTCCGCAGGCGGTTCGTCTGCGCGAACGCCTTGTCGATGCTCCGGCCCACTGAGCCTGCGTCGATCGCGGTGAGCTCGTGGATCACCACCTCGGGCTCGGCCTCGGCGACCGCCTGGGCGACGGCCTCCGGATCGAGCGCGTCGGCGACGACCGGTCGCGCACCGATCCGCCTGATCCGGTCCTGCTTTGCGGCGGTGCGGGTCATGCCGGTCACCTCGTGGCCATCGGCGACCAGCATCGGCACCAGATGGCTGCCGAGGGCTCCGGTTGCACCAGCTACGAACACGTTCATGATCGCCTCCTTTGGTGGGTCGCACCAAGAGACGAGGCAGCCCCGCGGGCTGTGACAGCGAGCTAAGCCACCACCGGCTTGCGCTCGCGCCAGGCCTCCCAGCGCTTCTCGAGGCTCTTCGTGAAGCGCTTCGGCTTCTCGGCGTAGATCCGCTCGCCAAGCGAGATCGCCGCAAACTGGAGCTCGCCGCGCCGCTGGTCGATCTGCTCGAGCAGCCGGCGCCGGTCCGCAGGGTCGGCGAAGGCGGTGGGCCTGCGCTGCACCTCGTCGCGGAGCAGGGCCAGGTCGTGGTCGTCCCCGAGCTGGTCGGAGAGGTCGTGGGCGTGATCGGCGAGCCGGCCGATCATCGCGCCGTCCGCGCCGCGGAT